>JAUZNX010000008.1 GCA_030706745.1 Bacteroidota bacterium | reverse complement strand
GCTCCGCACAACGGATGCAAATGGACAGACCGTCTCGATGACCAACAAGCTCACCGTCGCGAAATAAGTGACGAGAACGCAATAAAGCGATCGCTGAATAACCGATCGCTGAATAAGCGAAGAGTCGAAAACCGACTCCCAAGTGATTTCTCCGAGACTGCCCGGCCAGAATGGCCGGGCAGTCCGGTTTTAGCCCATGAATGATTCTAAACTGTCCTTAGTGAAACTCCCCCGCCGAACCACCGTGTTCTCGCTCGATACACGATGAGCCAACGAACGCAATCAATACTCGGTCGCCGACAGCTTGCTGATTCGGCCAATTCTGACGCCGCACTGACGGACCGTCAGCGGGAGATTCTTCGTCTCATTGTCCGACATTATGTGCTGACAGCAAACCCAGTTGGATCTCGCTACTTAGCTCGTGTTAGCTCTCTGGGGCTCAGCGACGCCACAACGCGCAACGTTATGGCCGATCTGGAATACTTGGGGTACATCGATCATCCTCACACCAGTGCTGGCCGAATGCCCACGGACAAAGGCTATCGGCTTTATGTGGATGACCTCATGGCCCGCGAACACATCGGGGATGCAGCCCGAAAAGCTGTTTCCCGGTCGCTTGCTACCGCGATCACGCCGGAGGACGTTCTCGAGGAATCCTCGCAGCTTCTCGCACGGCTTTCCAGGCAGCTTTCCATGGTGCTATTGCCAGCATTGGATGATGGCATTCTCGACCGGGTCGAGATCGCCCCGCTAAGTTCGAATCGTATCCTCATAATTTTGGCTGCTTCGAGCGGCCGCGTGCGCACGGTTACCCTCGAGTCGGAGAGCACGTTGAGCCAATCAAAACTGGAAGAGCTTCGATTGCTGCTCAACGAACGATTGGCCGGGCACACCTTTCGCGAGATCAAAGCGACGTTTCGTGACCGCGTGAGCGATCTTTCAGAACATGATCGCTCGATTCTCCGCCTGTTCATCGATCAGCCGGAAAAATTGTTTGAAGAGCCAGGCGCGGAGCGCGTGAAAATTGCGGGTGCTCGCAATCTCTTTGCACAGCCGGAATTTCAAAAACCGAGTGTTGCTACTGGCGAGGAATTTCAAAGCATTATTGAACTGATCGATAATGAGGAGGTCGTCATCCACGTGCTCGAACGTTCGGGCGTTGCAGAATTCAACACGGACCGGAATGCACCGACCAGCATCACGATCCGTATTGGAAGTGAATTGGAAGAACAGCACCTTGCGAATTATAGCCTGATCTGCACGAAGTATCAGATCGGGCTTCAGAAGGGAATTATCGGGCTCATCGGCCCGAAGCGGATGGAGTATGAGCGAATTGCCCCACTTGTCGAATATGTCGCACGTGCAATGTCGAACGTGCTCTCACCAAAATAGACCATGAAATCAGACAGAAACGAAAACGAAGAATTATTAGATGGCGATGCCATCGACGATAGAATCACTGCGATCGAGCAGACACTCGAGGATACACGCGATCAACTCTTGCGTCGTACAGCCGAACTCGAGAATATGCGCCGAAGGCATCAGGTCGAACGCGAACAGCTAATATTCGAGGCGAATAAACGTCTAATTCTCGATCTCCTGGAAGTGGTCGATGATCTAGAGCGGACGCTCGAACATGCTTCGCAAGAAAAGGACCCGATCGCCCAAGGCATCGAACTCGTCTTTAAGAATTTTATCAAGACTCTCGAACGCTATGGTGTCCGTCCAATGGAGACTGCCGGAGAGCCATTCGATCCGATGCGGCATGACGCACTGATGGAAGAGCCGCGCACTGATGTTGCGCCTGGCACGGTCACACGTGAAATTCAGCGAGGATATTTGATGCGTGACGCCGTGCTGCGTCACGCCAAGGTCTTTGTCGCCAAAGAACCCGATGAGAAGCAGATCACATAATTATGAAGCGCGATTACTACGAAATTTTAGGGGTTGAACGCTCTGTCACTCTCGATGAGGTCAAGAAGTCGTATCGAAAACTCGCTTTGCAGTATCATCCGGACCGTAATCCGGACAATCCCGAAGCCGAAGAGAAATTCAAGGAGGCGACGGAGGCCTATGAAGTTCTGAGCGATGCCGACAAGCGGGCACGCTACGATCGGTTCGGCCACGAAGGTGTGCGCCAGAATGACTTTGGCCACTATCAGAATGCTAACGACATCTTCTCCCACTTCGCCGATATTTTTGGTGGCATGGGTGGTGGCGGAATGTTCGATCAGTTCTTCGGTGGAGGTGGGCAACGCAATCCGAATGGCCCCGAGCGAGGATCGGATATCCAAATCCCGCTTTCACTTACTCTGGAAGAGATTGCTACTGGGGTCGAGAAAAAGCTGAAGGTTCGGCATCTCAAGAACTGCTCGAGTTGCTCCGGTACCGGCGCGAAGAATGGAGCTGCCATCGAGACTTGCAAGACGTGTCATGGATCGGGACAGCTTCGTCAAGTTCGTTCGATGGGTTTTGGACAGTTCGTTAATGTCACGCAATGTCCGACCTGTCAGGGTACAGGCCAATCCATTCGAGAGCGGTGCGATGTGTGTCAGGGCGAAGGACGGGTGCAAGAAGAATCTACGCTGAAAGTCACGATTCCCGCTGGCGTCAGCGATGGCAATTACCTCACACTCGGTGGTCAGGGCCACGCCGGACGCCGTGGCGGACCTCCAGGTAGCGCATTGGTCGTCATCCATGAGGAGGAGCACGATGTCTTCCTGCGCGATGGCGATGATGTTATCCTCGATCTCGAAATCACGTTCCCCCAAGCCACGCTCGGCGCTGAGATCGAAGTGCCGACGCTCACGGGACACTCCCTGCTCAAGATACAATCGGGCACGCAGAGTGGAACGCTACTACGGATGCGCGATAAAGGAATCCCTCACCTGAACCGAGGAGGCAAAGGCGATGAATTGGTGCGCGTTCAGATCGTCACGCCGAACAAGTTGACAAAGGAAGAACGCAAGCTCATCGAGCAACTAGGAAAGCAGGAGCATTTCAAAGTTGAGGCTATCACGAAGGACCAGGAAGCGCCACCTCGCGAAACTGAAACTTCCGAAGAGCCAGTCAGCTTCGTTAGAAACGTGAAGAGTATTTTTACCTGAGCCCCTTCCGGGACTCCTCAAGCACCTAACTACGAGGGGAACACATGGAACAGACTAGATCCGCTGTAGCGCCACTTATCTATGGACTCGTCCTGGCCACCATCGGAGTGGTATTTCTACTAGACCGATTCAGCATGGTCAATGCGGACGTAGTGTGGCAGGCCTGGCCCCTTGTGTTTTGTGTTTGGGGCATCGTTCGCCTCTTTTCATCGCCCGAGCCACGCGAGAAGATAATCGCGTTGTTCGCAATCGGCATGGGTGTATTGCTCACGATGCACGAGTTCGGCGCGATACGCTATGGTATTGGCGATCTCTGGCCTCTCTTCCTCATTGTGCCCGGATTGCTGATGGTATGGCGAGCACTGCAAACTCGCAAGGGAGCGCAAGTTGATGTCGTCCCTTCGCTCGACCGCTCCGGCTTCAATTCTGTTGCGATCTTTGGTGGCATCGATCGACGTGTAGAGGGCGAATTTAAGTCGGGTGTCACTGTAACTGCGGTATTTGGTGGATTCAAGATCGACTTATCGCGCGCCCAAATGAAAGGTGATGACGCCGTGATCTTTGTGAATGCATTTTTCGGCGGCGGTGAGATTTATACTCCCGAATCGTGGCACATTTCAATGGAGGGAATCGGACTCTTTGGTGGCTTCTCGGATAAAACGCGCTACACACCAACTCCGGGAGCGCCGACCAAAACGCTGCACGTCCGCGGCTCTGCGATTTTTGGCGGCGTCGAAGTTAAGAACTGATGATGTGTAGGGGCAAGCTCCAGCTTACCCTCTGCCCATTGATGCAAGCTGGAGCTTGCATCTACACCGCGACTAACGTACCAGCATTACTGAGATCTTCTTCACTCGCCCGTTCATTCGGACCAGACATTCATACATTCCATCCGGCACTTCGGAAGGCTTCCACTCGAACGTACGCTTCCCTGCTCCAAGCTCACCCGCAAACAGCCGCGCCACTTCGACACCCAGCAGGTTCACGATCGAGACCTCCGCATAGCCGCTGGCCTCCGGCGTGAAGGAGATTGTGGTGGATTGGGAGAAGGGATTGGGATAGGTGCTAACGTTGTGCTTCGATGATGCCGTTGCAGTTACTGTGGCAGGATCTATCATCTCTGAAAGGGGGCGGCACCAAACACCGCTGTAAGTCCCTGCAAAAAGATTCGAGCCAATAACTCCAAGCGCCGTGATTTGGGTACTTGTTAAGCCGCCGCTCACATCTGCCCAAGTTGTTCCATTATCGATGGAGAGAAAGACACCACCGCCGGTCCCGGCGAACAGATTCGAGCCACTTACTGCTATAGTCCGGATAAAAGTGCTTGTCAACCCGGTGCTGGCGGCGACCCAGCTCTCGCCGTTATTGGTCGAGGCATAAATACCGTCCTGTGTCCCTGCAAAAAGCTTTGTATGCCGCCAGACTACTGCTTGAACTGCTTCTCGAACGTCTCGCTTGCATCTCGCAACTCGGGTTTGCGGGAGCAGGCGAGATCGAGCTTGAACTTGTAGGCTTCATTGTTAATCGCGCCGAGGTGGTGCAGGCAGACGAGCGCCATGACGCCGAGAGCATCGTTCGGGTGTCGGTCCAGTTCATCGCCAAGCAACTCGACCGCACGCTTGTGGTAATCGGCGTTTGCCATTCCGATGCGTGTAATGCCAAGCGAAGCGTCGATTGCGTATGCATAGACAGCGTAGCCGGACTTGCGATAGAAATCAATGTCCCATAACTCGGGAATCGAGTCCATCGTAGTGATGATCTCTTCGTATGAGTTCATCGCGCGCTCGTAATGATTTAACTCGCGATCCAGATCGGAGAAGACAACCAGGAAGTACGCTTTCGATTTTTTGAGACGGAAGCGTCCCATGCCGCGCGCGAAGACAGAGTCGGCAATCTTCTTCTCCCCGATTTGCAGTCGCAACAACGCCTCGCAGCTCAATGCCACGGCCAGCGCATCGGGATCGCGCCTCACATCGGTGTCCTGCGCGATGCGACTCCAATTCTTGATGACCTGCTTTGCGGTGGCTGTGCTATCGGCGAGCTTCTCTTGATACTTGTAGCCAGCATCGACTTTCGCACGACCAGGGGTTGGCCTCGGCGCAGTTTGGGCTGAGGCCGCGAACGGGGCGAGGAGGAGAATGAGAAGAAAAATGGAGCGCATGTAAGACTTATGTTCTATTGCTGTCATTGCGAGGAGGGCGAAGCCCGACGAAGCAATCTCGTACGGGGCAACATGAGGCTATCGAGCAAGGGATTGCTTTGCTTCACTTCGTTACGCTCGCAATGACGGCAGGTCCGAATTAAGCATACAAAACAATGATGCCCGCAAACCAATGGTTCACGGGCATCCTGAATATCCATTAACGCGTTACGCGTCAAGCATTATCCGTGCGCCTTCTGCGCTTCGGTCGAGTCGATCTTAAAGCTCGGACCCATGGTCGAACTGATCGCGACAGACTTGATGTAATGGCCCTTGGCCGAAGACGGCTTCGCGCGGATAATCGTCGCCAAGAACATATTGATGTTGTCCACCAACTTCGGTGCTTCGAACGACGCCTTGCCGACCGAGGCATGCACGTTGCCGCCCTTATCGACACGATACTCGATCTTACCGGCCTTGACTTCCTTCACCGCTGTGGCAACGTCCTGCGTGACCGTACCCGATTTCGGGTTCGGCATGAGTCCGCGCGGTCCGAGAATTCGGCCCAGCTTACCAAGCTCACCCATGACTTCGGGTGTTGCGATGATGACATCGGTATCGGTCCATCCGCCTTTGATCTTTTCGAGAATCGTCTCGAAACCCGCTTCATCGGCGCCGGCCGCAAGCGCGGCAGCTTCCTGATTGCGGGTCACGACCGTCACGCGCACCGTCTTGCCAATCCCGTGCGGCAAAGAAACGGTACCGCGAATCGCCTGATCGGCTTTGCGGGGATCGACTCCAAGATTGATCGCAATATCGACCGACTCATCGAACTTTGCCGTGGCGGTCGCCTTCATCTTACTGACGGCATCGGCGATATGGAGCGCTTTGCTCTCCGTGCCGGCCTTCTTAACGAGATTGTTGTAACGCTTTCCGTGCTGTGCCATGGTCTTATCCCTCCACAGTAATGCCCATCGAACGGGCGGTTCCAGAGACCATGCTGATCGCGGCTTCAATGGAAGCAGCGTTCAGGTCCGGCATTTTGAGCTTTGCAATTTTCTCGACGTCTTCACGCGAGACTTTCGCAACCTTGATGCGATTCGGCTCCTTCGAGCCTTTATCGACGGAGACCGCCTTCAGCAACAAGGACGCCGCTGGCGGAGTCTTGGTGATGAAAGTGAAGCTCTTATCAGAATAGACCGTGATAACGACAGGAATAATCATGTCGCCCTCTTTGGAGGTCCGTGCGTTGAATTGTTTGCAGAACTCCGGGATGTTGACACCCTTTTGACCGAGCGCCGGGCCAACCGGCGGCGCGGGATTGGCCTTTCCGGCTGGAATCTGCAGTTTGATGAATCCAGTTACTTTTTTCGCCATGTTGTTAATGGTTTAGTGGTACGTCCCCTGATTCATCCTACCCTCTGGACGAGGGCTGGCTGAGAGAGACTCCCACGGTTAAAACAGCGCCGAATAAACGCAATCAGGCCAGGATAGTTCGATTTTGTCGTATTATTGCATGGCAAATACATACTCCCATGCTAGAACCCATTGTCGAAGAGAGTCTTTTAGCCGAGCAACTGATACGGGATATTCCCGATTTTCCGCGTGCTGGTATCCTTTTCAAGGATATTACACCGGTACTATCGAATCCAGATGCCATGCGCGAAGTCATCGACCGTTTTCTTGACTTTGCGCGCGCAAAGGAGCCGACCATCATCGTCGGCATTGAGTCCCGAGGTTTTGTCTTTGGGATGCCACTGGCGCTCGAGTTGGGGCTTCCGTTCGTGCCAGTCCGGAAATCCGGCAAGCTCCCCTACCAGACCATACAGGAAGAGTATGCGCTCGAATACGGCGTGAACAGCATGGAGGTCCACACCGACGCAATCGTTAGCGGGGATCGGGTGATCATCGTGGATGACTTGCTGGCCACCGGAGGGACTGCAAGCGCAGCCAAACGGCTGGTCAATCGTTTGGGTGGATCGGTCGAGGGATTCGCATTCCTGATCGAGCTCCAGTTTCTTCAAGGTCGCCTTGCACTGGAGAACGATGATGTACTGTCGCTGCTCTCGTTTGACTAATGGGGGGCCGTCAGCAATTTGCTGATAGCTGCTTCGTCGAATCGCTTCATTGGCAGTTCGAACGTTGCGCGCCAATCTCGCTCACATCCGGCATCTCGAATGTAATTCCCGGCCGTCAGCATCGTCAACTCATCAACAGTGATTGGAAACCATGAAAATCGCTGAAGTAATTGTGCGGCACCAAGGATTAGCCACATCGGAATATGTGCTGCGCGCTTCTTCGATCCCATTGCGCACGCAATCCGAAGCACAATTTCTTTATAGGTTAACTTCTCTGGTCCGCCGAGTTCGAAGGTCTTGTCAATCGTCTCGGGTTTCGTGAGCGATTGTATGATGGTCTGCGACACGTCGTCGACCGAGACGGGCTGCATCAGAAAATCGCCGCGTCCCAAAATTGGTACGAATGGCGCCATCCGAATTGCCTTCGCAACCTCACTGACAAAGTTGTGCTGTCGCCGCGGACGGTCATCGAAGATTAGCGAAGGCCGAAGAATTGTCCAGGCGAGTCCACTGGCCCGAACCATCACCTCAGCGCGCCATTTGGTGTCATAGTATCTGATATTCGAATGCGGCTCGACGCCGAGAGCAGACATCTG
The DNA here is from genome assembly GCA_030706745.1 of Bacteroidota bacterium. Taxonomy (NCBI): domain Bacteria; kingdom Pseudomonadati; phylum Bacteroidota; species Bacteroidota bacterium. Next base: position 150,406 of record JAUZNX010000008.1, on the reverse strand, counting down.
GATCCATCGGCGCACTCCTGCCATCTTTGCCTCAGCGAGTAAATTTCGGACGCCATCGACATGCAGTCCTTCGAAAGTTAGTCCTTTCGATTCGCGCAACACGCCCGGCAAGTAAATCACGGCCTCGGTACCATGCGCAATTATGCCATGAACCTCCTTCTCTTTTGAGAGATCGACTTTGACCATGTGCAGGTCTGGGTGCTCTCGTTGGAGTGCCCGCAGCGATGCATCGGAATGGACGTGGGCCGTCACATCGTGACCGGTGCGGAGCAGGTCATCAAGGACCCGCTCCCCAATGAAACCAGAGGCGCCCGCAACAAAGATTTTCATCTGACAATTATTCGGTTCGTACTCATACAGATCGATGTATGATCTGCCAAAAGGTAAGCCCCGGGTGGCAAGGAGGACAAATGAAGTGCAGCTATTTTCGTATTTGATTCTGCTTCTTCGAGCGCAATCCGATCCAACGTGTTGGTAAATGCAATGGTTTGGTATTCGGTGGCTGTGTCGATTGTGATCGTAGATTGTGCGCGCGCCATGATCGCGAGAAAGGTCAGAAGCGCAATCTGCAGAAGGATCTTAGTCATAAGCAAGGATCTAGGTCCACTTCTACACCAACAACGTTTGGCGCTTCCACCGGCCTCCTTCAGTGAAGCACTGAGAATCGCCGAACATCAATGGCGCCATTCGTATGAGTGAGTATAGCGGAATACACTCCGGAGGCAAGGCCGCTCACATCGAGCAAGACCCGCGCGTCGGCAATCTTTTGCGAAAGTACTTGCCTTCCTGTGGCATCGAGAATGCGAACTTCGCTAATGCCCTCAAGTCCGTCCATATTTATGGCAGTGCTGGCAGGATTGGGATATGGAAGGAAGGACTCGCGATCCCTGACGGTTGGACGTTGTTCTACGGAAGCAGTCATCTGTGACAACGGTCTTCTCCAAATACCGCCCTGGTTAAATCCGACGAGCAGAAACGAATCGGTAATAGCCAATGAATATACGGTAGTATACGTCAAATTGTTTGGCACCCCGTTGTTGGGTAAACCGTCGCTGATCGATGCCCACGTTGCACCCCGATCAGTCGAACGAAAGAGTCCTTTTGCGGACGTTCCAACAAACAACATATTGCCAGAAGCAGCCAACGCGCTGACCTGATTGTATGGCGTGATCGGCAGATTGTTGGTGACACTCGTCCAGCTTCTGCCATCGTCACTAGACCGCAAAACGCTGTCGGCGAAGGTGTAGAGGTCCGAGCCAGACGCAGCCAGGATGCCGGGCCGCTTCAGTGCGGAATCCACCACGGACCACGTGTTGCCGGCATCCGTCGAAAGCACGACGCCGAGCTGAGACAGCATGAAGACCTTCGATCCGAAGGCAAAACAAATGGGACGATAGTTTTGCGGCAAGGCAATGCAGACGGTATCCCACGTTAAGCCATTGTCGGACGAAATAAAGGCGCCGTTGTTCGTGCCAGCAAAAAGTTTGGAGCCAGAAACGGCGAGGGACCAAACACCGTAGTTCTGTCCGATAGGACGCTGAGTCCAGGTCTTGCCGTAATCCGTCGAAATGTATGGACCTCCATAACCATAACTGGCAAAGAAGTTCGTACCGCCACCCGCTTCCGGAACGGCAGCAAGGCAAACAGCACCGGCGTTAGTCAGCAAGTTATTATAAGATGCCCAGTTCGCACCATCGTCTGTCGATACAAAGACTCCTTTCGGCCAACCGGCGACGAGTGTTCGGCCAGCAGAGGCCATGCCATAGATCGTGCTACTATAGGGTCCGTTTGCCTCCGTCCACTGCGCCACAACGGGTATGCTATTTCCAACGATCATGCTGGTTACTACCAGTGCCGAAGCAACTAATGAGGATGCTGTTTTCATTTTTTCTTTTTCTCCTTTCTAACATTTTTGTTGATTCAGCGCATAATAGCTAGCCGTTGAATCTCCGGGCTGCCGTTGGTGTGAAGGATCTGCACCGCGTAAACGCCGGAAGCCAATTCGCTGACATCGAGTGACGCGGAGGGTCCAGTAATGCTTCGCGAAAGTACCGACTGCCCAGCAGCATCGAGTATGTGAACTTCGCTAATGCCGCTAAGCCCATCAAGGGTAATGTGATTACTGGCAGGGTTCGGCGAAAGCATTAGAACGGTGGCTTTTGCCTCGTTCCTTTGCACCGCCGACGAGGCAACTGTCCCTTCGAGTACGAACGTGGTATCGCGGCTCGAACCACCATCGGTATAGCTCATCGAAACCGTGGCTGAAGATGAGAGTGACGACGACTGTGTCGGGGAATAGTAAACGCTAAGATTTGCTGACTGCCCCGCGGCAATCGAAAGCGGATCGACCAGCCCTTCGACCGAATAATCCGAAGGAGTGGTAAGGATTCGGAGCGTGGTTATGCTGATAACCTCATTTGCATTATTGGTTAACACGACTTCGGCGGTATCTGAAGCTCCCGCTATTGTACTCAGCGAGGTCGTATCCCTGTTGATCTCAAGATTCGCAAGGCGGCTTATGCCGGAAAGGTCAACCGTCGCGAGCGGTGCATCCGAGGGGCCAATGACGAGCGTATCGTAATATTGCCCGGAAATCTTCGGCTTGAAGGTTACCGCGATCATTGCACTACCGCCAGCCGCAATGCTTCCCACCGCCGTATCCGCCAGCGAAAATGCAGTTCCATTCCGTAGCGTGAATGATGGGATGTTCAGCGCCGCCGTGCCATCGTTCGTAAGAGTGAGCCTGGCCGTCTGTAGCGCACCTGCCAGCGTATCGAATGACATCGCTGCCTGGACTGTGAGGTGGGACGATCCCGGTGCCACCGCGCCGACGACCACAAACAGTTCATAGGGAGACCACGCTCCTGCGGAATAAACGTCCCGAATCACGCTGTCCAATTCTCCGCCGGTCCCATAACGATAAACCTCTCGAGCTTTGCGTACCCATTGCGCGCCATCCCAGTTGTTGTCGTAGAGTGTATCAATGCGGCCTTGGTTGTCATATACATATACCCAGTCATCGTCATTCCGGCGCGGGCCGGGAATCAATGTCTCTTGCAGCCGCTCGATCCGGACTCCGGAACCGTTATATGAATGCGTGTACAAATCGTGCTCTTGAAGCGCACCATTTTTGTAAAACATGCGGTCCTGATAGAGGATGCGATTGCCGGAATATGTGAAAGAATCGACCTCGAGACCGCTCCATGACGTGCCATCGAACGAGCTTATTCGATACAGCGAGATCATGCCATTCACATAGGTCTCCGTGGCCCGCTGATATGCGATGTAGTTCTGGTTCACATAAGCTTCAACCAACGCGGAATCAAGCTGCCCACTGCTGTTATACGACGGTGTGAACCTAGCAGCTTCCACCCACTGGCCCGAATTCCAAGTATAATGGATCCCGTACCGGAACTGCGGCATGTCATATTGGAAATCAAATGCGTATGCCCGACTGGAGTAAATACAGACTAGGCCCAAAGCGAAGAACAGAAAAAAGGTAACGGACTTCTTAGTCATAGTTGTAAACAGCGAAGAAAAAGGTTGACGGAACTATACCTGTAAAACTATCAGAGAATACGATTCAGTTCACGGCGAAACTTAGGTTTCTGAAGGCGCGCACTTTGGGCACGACCCTGGAGAGTGGGCACTGGGACTCTTCTCATTCTACCCCCCACCTGTGAAGTGAGGGGTAGAAGCTAAAGATGTCAGGCATCGGGATTTGTGGCGAATTCTTTAATCAAGGCTTCGAACTCCGGGGTCCCTCGAATCGCCTCGAGATCAGAGTCCGTCTCGATCGGCATTGTGTTGAGACTCCCCATCTGCAATGCCCGACGCAGCGCAGCGATCGCCTTATCCAAGGCATTGACGCGTGCATAAAGGCAGGCGAGCTCGAAGCTACTCTCCGCGTCCAGAGAATCTGCGGGCAATCGATCCGCCTCTGCGACTGCCTCCAGCGGCCGACCCGCCTCCAGGAACGTGTAGGCCAACCGTTCACGATTCCGAAAGTCATCCGGATTAATACGAGCATGTCTTTGGAAGATCGGTAGCGCCCGTTCCGCCGCAGCCTTTAGCTCGCTGGCGTACGCTGCTCCTCCAAGTTTGAGCGCGTAAAGGAGTGCGCTGTGACCACCGCTATCGTCCCCGATCCGTACGAATGCTTGCCGCGCCTGAATCTCGCCAGCGAGATTGCCAGTCGCGCGATAGACAGCCGCTAACGCATGGTAGCCGCCTGCGTAGTTGGGCGCTTTCGCGTTCGCTCGTTGAGCGGATTCGAGTGCCCCGGCGATATCTCCTTTCGCTAACAACAGATGCGTGTTGATCCAATCGAAACGCTCGCTTGTACCATAGTACTCACGTGCCTTCTCGACGGCCGCCTCCGCTTTCTCCAAATAACTTGGATCCTTTGTGGCACGAAATAGCATGATAAACATTTGGGCAAGATGACCGTAAGCCCTCCCGAACTTCGGGTCGATCCGTAGTGCCTCTTCCAAGCAGGCGATGGAATGCTGGTGGGCCGCCTCGGTTTCGCGGCCCATATACTCGATACTCTTCATCCAAAGCTCCCAGGCCTCTTCATTGTCAGTCCCCCGCTCCTGCACTTTGGACTGCTCCTCCTTCGACAGGTGGATCTCAAGTCCTGCCAGCACCTTTGCGGCTACTGACTCCTGGATTTCGAAGACATCTTGCATGGTGCCTTTGAGGGAATCCTGCCAGAGATGATCGCCGCGCTCGATATCGAGTAGCCGAACTCCTATCTTGATCTGATCGCCAAACTTTCTTACATCACCCTGAACAAAGTATCGAATCTGCATCTCGTGAGCATACGCGAAAAGTTGCCCTCGATATTGCTTGAACTCTTTTGTCGCTTGACTATCGGCAAGCTTCAATGATTTTACGTTCGATAGCGCCGCGATGAGTTCGGAGACAATCCCATCCGCAAACCAAGCATTATCTCCAGTCGGCGAGAGGTCTTCGAACGGAAGGATCATCAAACTCTTTCGCCCATCAGTCTCCTGCAAGATTTTGGGCGCTTGCGGTGCGCCGGTGGCTTCGAGGCCCAGTTTGGCGAGGGCGCGGATGACGGCGTCGATGTTCGTCATCGAAGTACGCTGCAAGCCGGCAAGATGATACTGCATGCTGGCCGGGAGCGAAACGGGTTCTAAATCCAAGGGAAGAATTTTCTTGTTCTTCTCAAAGGCCAATGCAACTTCCCGGACGACATTCTTCGATTCGATCGAATTCGGCGAGAGCATCACGATGAATGCTTTGCATCCATCCAACGCGTTAACGATCTCTTCCGACCAGCTGCTCGCAGCTTCGATGCCGGCCTGATCGATCCAGACCGATAACCCTGCCGATGCGAGCAACTCGGTTAGCTGGTCCGCCTGGGCGCGGTCTTTCGAGGAATAGGAAATGAAGATCTCAGACATGTGTTTTGAGCAAGACAGTGCAGGGCGACCTGCTGGGCCTTTAAATGTCAACACTCGTAGAGACTCAAAAGTCGCGGCTACAACGGTCCGCGGCTCTCATTGCCCTGCTCCTACCATCAACTGTGAACAAGATGCAGGATTCATCACCAAGTAACAACGCGTTTACGGCTCCATGAAAGAATTTGGCAAGGCAATCCGCGGTGAGTGGCTTCTGGACGAAGATGTAATCTTTCTCAATCACGGGTCTTTCGGGGCATGCCCGCGCCCAGTGCTTGCCGTGCAGCGCGAATGGCAGGAGCGCATGGAAGCCGAGCCGGTTCGCTTCATGACGCGCGAATTACCAGAACATCTTGAGGCCTCGAGAGCGGAGTTGGCAACATTCGTTGGCTCGCGCGCGGAAGATCTCGTCTTCGTTCAAAACGCAACCGATGGAGCGAATGCCGTGCTTCGCTCGCTGCTTCCAACCTTCAAGCCCGGCGACGAACTGCTGACTTCCAGCCACGCATACCGCGCTGTTCGGCAAACGATGGTGTACGTTGCGGCCCTCAGCGGCGCAACGGTCGTCGATGCGGACGTTCCATTTCCTATCAAAGACCAGGATGAGGTCGTGGAAGCCATCGCTCGTTCGATCACGCCGAAGACCGCCTTCGCTGTCATCGACCACATTACAAGCCCGACTGGGCTGATCTTCCCCATTGCGCAAGTCATCGAGGTCTTCAAGGAGCGCGGTATTCCGGTGCTAATCGATGGCGCGCATGCACCCGGGCAGGTCGAGCTAAATCTTGACACACTCGGTGCCGACTACTACGTTGGGAATTGTCATAAGTGGCTGTATGCGCCAAAGGGCGCGGCACTTCTCTGGGTGGATAGGAAGCATCAATCAAAGATCCACCCAACAGTGATCTCTCATTTCCTGGGAGGCGGATATCAAACGGAGTTTGCCTGGACAGGAACATTAGACCCGACTGCTTTCCTGAGCGTCCCGGCGGGAATAGAATTCCACAAGAAGCTCGCTGCCCACGGAAGCCGCGAGTACACCCAAAGGATGCTCCTCGATGCGCGAAGCGATATTAGTGCAGCGCTCGGCGTATCGCTTGCTGCCCCTCCAGACATGCTCGCCAATCTATGTACGATACCGCTACCTGGCAATCCAGACGCAACGGAGGAGCGTGCTCTCCATTTGCATGATGTACTCTTTGATGAGTACAGAATCGAAATCCCCGCGATGAATGCAAACGGGAAGCTATGCGTCAGGGCCTCGTCGCAAGTGTATAACCATCCCTCGGATTTCAATGCGCTGAAGCAAGCGTTGGTCGATCTTTCCGGTGCAGCTCCTGTCATAGGAAAGGCTATCTCGCAATAACGACTCTCCTCCAAATTGCGATCTCCTCTCCACTGTTGGACTCGCCTACAATTCGGACGACATACGAGCCTGCAACTATGCCTGCGGCATCCAGCTTCCAGGTCGTCGTCTTCGATGAAGCGATTTCTTTGCCGAGCAGATCGTAAATTCCGATCTCCGCTGTGCGGACGCCGCTTGACATGATGTTGATATTATCCGTCGCAGGGTTCGGCGTAATCCCTGCTACAATCTCCGTCGGCCGTTGCATGGGACCAACGATTCCATGTTGATCAATCCACACATCCTTCCCACTCGCGCGCAGCATCTCGACAAGCTCCATGGATTGACCGGCATCGTTGTTGGAAGAGTAGACTAGAATATCAACCATTCACAATCTTACGGATCTTTCACACACCGGCAAGCTCCGTTCCCAGCATAGACCGGAGGAATTGTCGCCGCGTAGGTAAACCAGTGCGCTAACGTCGAATTGTAATCCAACTGTAAGACATCGATTTGTCCGGGGTGCAGTTCGGTCGCCATGTGGAACATGGCATAGTAGTTCATGTTATAAAACAAATGCGTGGAGGCGGCGGCATTACCATCCACCCACTCCCCACTCGGCAATGCCGTGAAGCCACTGGAATTTGTCGCGCGGGAGTTCGGCGATGCCCATAACGGTGAGACAGCTTTCAAAGCACCGCCCGCAGTCGTAGAGTCGCCCAGGAAATCGATGAGTTGTTGCCATTCCGATGCGCTCGGCACATGCCAGCCTTTCGGACAGATCCCTTGTACCCCGCTCGGGTTAGCATTGGTTGGCGAGGCACCATTCATTACCATTGAGCGACGATACAACTTTCCATACTGAGCACAGTTCGAGCTGAGGCTGTCGTAGCATTCGCTACCGGGAACGTCATAATTCAGGTTCTGTGCCATCCAGGTTTGCTTTCCAATACAGACTGCCCTATAGACTTGGCCGTCCCGTGCATCGGTAAAAGTATCGACGCAGCCATGCTCATAACTGTAATTGTCCGCACCATAATGCTTGAAATACAGCGGCGGTATTGTTTTGACAACATTTGTTCGTCGTTCAAGGAAGGGATACTGATTGAAGTATTCCGTGGTGTTGTCGGCTCGGAGATTTATGATTTTGGTACTATCCAGATTCCCCACCAATCTCGATACGAGAGAATCTTCCATAACCGAAGCAAAGGAATCCTGCACTCCGGCTGATGTGCCATCCGCATGCGCGTAGCCATAGTAGCTGATGGGATTCCTATTCACAAATGCCGCTTCAATCGGGTCGGTTGTCGCTGTAGCGCTACCGCCTTTGATCTTCACGATCACGGCGCCATTGACGGTATCGGCAAATTGAGGCCACGAGTAGGTCCACGATGCCGCACTCCATCCGCTATAACACATATTACCAAGAATAACTGTATTCGTCATCGGAGGCAATAAATTAAGGTATTTCGAGCTAAACCAGACGGTACGACTGGTACCGGGGATGACGCTCTTCTGCCAGTTGGTGCGATTGGGATTTGCCTTGACGGAAGCGGCTAACTTCAAACTGCCTGAGGTAAGCTTGTCGTAGGCAGCCGCATCGATTTGTGCATTGACTTTCCCTTTCAAATCTGCTTCTGTCTTTGCGGGAGCAGAAAGGTCTAATATGGAGCCAACGAGGAAAGCATCTTTCTGCCCATGGGTATCCATAATCACCAGACCGTAATCGCCGAAATGCTCTACGACGCCGTACGAACATTGCTCATCTTTGAGTACTGTTACATCCAGTCCCAATCCAGAATTCGCCAAACGCTTGAGGGTCCGGGCAATTTGTGGCACGACGTCTGGTAATGACTTCGTATCGGCAGCAAAGAGCAGTACCTTCTTGTTCGTGATCGAATTCGCAGAATTCGTCCCACTGCCCGAAAGGGTCATATTTCCGTGGGGGTCACTGCCGCCACGAAAGACGTCATAGCCGCTATCATTTACTTCTTCGAAATAAAAGCTAGTTGTTAAGCCTGATTTCAGCTTGATGTCGATATACAGGCTGTCGAAGGTTGCTGCTGAAGCAACGCTTGGCTGAGAATTGAGCCACGAGACTGTTCGAATGATCGATTCTCGAACATCCCCGCCAGTCTGATTTGCATACGTAAGAAAGGTTGACTGTGTCGAATCCAGGACTTGCGACACTTCAAACAGCGACGGAGTGGGACCACCAGAAGACGGCCCCGTTGGCTGCGACGCTTTGCAGCAGGGAAATAGAAGCAACAACGACAAAAGGCCAATGGGTTTGAGTGGTTTCATAATGCATTGAGCGCAATTCTTGACTGATCAATCCAATAGGATAGTCCGGCCGAAGCAAGCAACTCCGTAAGCAGTTCGGCCTGCTCGCGGTCTTTCGAGGAATAGGAGATGAAGATATCGGCCATGAGTTATTGCTTCGCTTTCGATTCTATCTCCGCGACGAATGTTCTAAATTCCGAGGACGACTTGAATTCCTCTGGCCATGAATCATCTTCCAACGAACCATCAACAATAAGTCCCTCATCGAAGGCTCGTCGAAGTTGCGCGATGGCGAGCCCGGTATCAAAATGCGCCAGGCTAAGCGCCAAGCTTGCGCGCCACTGAGGGTCGAGTCTCGGTCGCTCGCTGACATCCTTCAGATCGATCAACCACTGCTCCCTTGGCTGCGTCTCGATCCGCAAAATGAGTCTCTTCAGTAATGAATCCGGGGCATCGGGAAAGCGTGCCAGAAAGCGATCCTGAATCTGTAGCCATTCGGAAGCGCGGCGCTTGAGCATCGCATGATCGCCGGCATTGAGGTAGATACCAACAAGATGGTTGGCGTAGTGCGCATCGAGTGGTTCGAGTTCAAAAGCTTTCTCGTAATTCAGCGCGGCATTGGACCAATCCTTTAAGTGGATGTAGCAGAACCCCAGCCAGGCAAAACAATTGTGGCGCTCCGGTGCGAGTGCGTGCATCTTCTTCGCCATATCGAGAGCCTGTTGATATTCCCTATTCTGAATATGCAGACTGGCGAGTCCGGCATAGACTCCCGGAAACATCGGATCGATCCGGAGTGCTGTCATGATAAGCCTGCGGATCTCCTCCTGCGAATTAGGGATTGACTGACCAAGATTCGAGAGCAATCCGGCAAGAACAGTGTAAGGGGCCACGGCATTCGGATCAAGCTCAATCACCCGTTCCAGGAGCGACTTCGCTTTCATCTGGTTTGCGGTATCGGAGTACATATATTCCTGTGCACGAAGGAATAATTCGTAGGCTTCTGGGTTCTGCGTTGCCTGTTTCGAAAGTTGCTTCGCTTCTGCTTCGGTCAGCTTCAGCTTCAGTCCTCCCAGCACCTTCGCGGCAACCTGCTCCTGGATATCGAAGATGTCTTTGAACTCGCCCCGCAACGAATCGGTCCAAAGATGCTCCCCGGATTCGGCATCCAGAAGTTGCACTGTGACTTTGATCTGCTCACCGAATTTGCGGACCGAACCCTCGATAAAATATCGTACATCGAGTGCGCGGGCGATCTCCGCAATCTTCGTTTTCAAGCCCCTATATTCGAGCGAGGTCCTCTGATCGATGAGACGAAGCGATCGGATGCTCGAAAGCGTCGCGATCAGTTCGGACATCAGCCCATCAGCGAACCAGCCATTATCCTGACCGGGCGATTGATCTTCGAATGGCAGGACCATTAGAGACTTACGCGCGTCTTTCTTCGGGGCGGGTGTGGCCTCGAGCGTACTCGTCGCCACAGGTACGCCGAGCTTCCTCAATGACCGCAGCACGGCATCGACATCCGCAATGGGTAACCGCTGCAAACCGGCCAGCGGATATTTCAGCTCGCGGGACAGCGGAATGCTTTCTATGTCAACCGGCAGAATCTTCTTGTCATGCTCGCTGGCGATCGAAATCTCGCGGTGAACATTCACAGACGAGTTTGAATCGTTGGAGACCAGCAGGATCACCGTATGCGCGGCTTCGAGCGCATCGACGATCTCCGCCGACCACTTCTCGGCACCCGAGATGCCGGTTTGATCCATCCAAATGGAATAGCCTTCAGCACGCAGCCGCTCGGCAAGCCCTAAGGCATGCATGGAGTCCCTGCGAGAATAAGAAATGAAGATGTCAGACACGTGAAATTAGCGAGTTATTATGTAACGAGCACCGAGTCCCGATTCGTTGCCATCCGGCCAGCGTCTGGTTGTCCTCCAGAACATTTTTCGTCTTTTTTCAGAATTCACTTGACTTCGCTCTTTTAATTCCCTATATTAGCACATGCTGTCATGGGCACCTACTTCCAGTCGCACCTATTCTCGGGGACCACGAGATTCGTCAAGGAATGGGCGTTCATTAAATGACAATTCAAAAGAGAGAATTTATTCATAATTTCGTGCTTCACGAAAACACTCCACAGTCATGGCTAAAGTCGTAAAAGATCGCGATCAGCTTCCACCTCAGCAACGAAAAGTGCTGGATTACATCGAAGAATACCTCGAAATCACGGGCTATCCCCCGTCAATTCTGGAGATCACTGATTTCCTGGGCGTAAGCTCCACGTTCGGGGTGCGCAAGCACTTGGACGCTTTACTGCGGAAGGGTTACTTGATGCGCGGCGGGCCAGGGCTTTCGCGCGCAATCTCGGTCGCGCGACCAAGCGTCATGATCGGTGGCGAGCGCCATTCGAACGCAATTCCTGTTATCGGGCGCGTCACGGCCGGCGAGCCGATCCTGGCGATCGAGAATGTTGAAGGCTGGCTCTCGTTCAAGCCCATGGACCTCAGCCGAAAAGTCTTCGGGCTTCGCGTCAAAGGCGAAAGCATGAAGAACAAGGGCATCCTGGATGGCGACCTCGTTATCGTCCGGCAGCAGCCGACCGCTGACGATGGCGACATTGTCGTGGCCCGTATCGAGGATACGGCGACGGTCAAGACCTTCCGCAAAAGCAAGGATAACAAGTTCTCGCTCGAACCTGCCAATGAGAGCTATAAGCCGATTCGAATTTCGTCGGATATGGATTTTCAAATCTTAGGCAAGGTCACCAGTGTGATCCGATCCATAGACGAAAAACGGCCGGGCATTTTCACTCTTAAATTCCACTAACACCAATTAAATCAAGACAATAGAGAGGTTTGCTATGACAATTTCGATAGTTCCTGCGCCGGCAACAGACCTGCGCGGTTTTCAGAGCCGCGTGGATGATCGCGTTGACTATGATCTGCTGGAAGTGGCAATCGGATTCGCGAAAAATCGTATCCACCGGCTCAGCAGCAGCGAGTGTGCCGACTTTGGTACGACAACATTCGGCGACGTTACATTTCGACGCTTAGATCCTCTGGAGGAACCATTCAGGGTTGCGGACACGCGACTGCAATCTCGGCTGGAAAGTCTTTGCGAATCGCTCCGAGCAAAATATTGAATCCTGGACTTTAAACCTTACTGACTGTGCGGAAAGTGATTCCAATTCCACTGGATGAAGAATCGCTGTTCTGTTCGTTTGATTGTCGCGGCCGCCAGCGAGGGTGACGTGCGGTCGCTCAGGTAGTTCTGATGTTCCGCGCCAATATCGAAGTTCTTCCAAAGATTTATGGCCAAGCGGGGTTTCAAAAGCACGATCGAGTTCTTTGTCGGCACACCATAAAAGGAGCTGAAATAGAAATAGTAACCGATCGCTGAGACATCGAGGAAATGGTCTCCGATCGAGAAACCAGTTTCGGTCATAACCTGGAATCCATCGCCATAGCTGTAGTCTCTGGTTTGCGTGGTATCGATCGGGAAGAAGCTCGCATTATTTGCCGCAAACGGCATAAAGCTCAAATGCAGATTCGAGTAGAGGTCGTGATGCTCCCCGATGGGAAGCTTCGATTCGATACCGCCACCAAAGGCCACATCGCCTAACTCGAAGGTAAGATTATCGAAATAATCGAAATGTTGATAGAGCCCCATGAGCATTTGCCAGTTTCCGAGATGAACATTCGTCCCAGTCAGCAGCCCATATCCCGTAACGCCGCCCAGATATTTCCGCTGATAGGCATTCGTGAACTCGCCCCAGACTTTGAAGTGATCGTAGGGTTTTCGATCCCGCAACTCGAATGGGTCACCATAATCGATCATAAGGTTAGCACTCAATTTGACTGGCCCAGAACCAAATGTGGTCCCATTGTTGACCATGTGAGGCCCCAGCGAAAGCCGGGCATCCATCGGCTCGCGCTCCAATGTTGGTTGATCGGCAACCTCCCAAAGCTTTCAAGTGATCAGCCGCGAAAGAAATCGCGATGGGCTGATCAGGCCAACTCCTATCTCTCTCCAGACCCGATCGCTCCCGGTAGCCCGATCATCCAGAATATTCGATGTAAGCCGATACCCGATCTCGCCGATGAAGGTACCATTGATGGAGGTGTTGATCAGGTCGGGGTACGTCGGTTGATCGTTTTCGCCAAAGTACTTCCACTCGACCGCGCCGAAGACTGCAAATGGAATCGATTCCCAAAAATTATAGCCGAGCGAGCGAGCATCGATGAAGTAACCGCCTCCGGTATAGGGATGAAAGAAGAAATCGTTGCCGAATCGGTCGCCATCATTCCATGTCCACCCTTCTTTCAGGTTGTTCGACCAGCTATTCAAACTGATATGCGAAAAGTCGTAGTTGAAGACATAGCGATCGATCGCCCACAGTGCGGCATTCGAAATTGTGATCTTAGCCAGCGGCACCCAGATTGGTGCTCTGCCGTAATAATGTGGATCGTCGTTGAAAAGCCAACCTACCGAATTCAGGAGCAGGGAGTCCGGTATGGCCTGCGGGGTGAACAACGCCATGGGTGGCGCTATGTTATTAGATGGAGTAATCTGACTGAAGGCAATATTCGTAGTGATACTACTGCCGAGGAAAACCAATAATAGTGTTTTCATAGAGGTGACTCGAAAGCCATTTCTTCCAACAAGATTGTGCCAATCCGATGCAAAAGCGCACTATTGATGAGTTAGAAAACATTCTTCTCCCGGCCCGAACGTATCTCTGGAATCCATGTTTAACGCAACGAGCTTGTGGTACGACGAAGCCGATTCGCATCGAATTCGACACGCCTCATGCTCTTTAGTACATTCACAGCTTTCGGTTTCGAGTTTTTGAGATTCTGGTTTTGCATCCAGCGATTCGGCTCTTGCGTTATTGCACCTGCTTTTCCTGATTGCTTTACTTGCGAATGAGTCCCCGCACTCCGTGAGGATCATTCACACCTTCCCTAATTCCCGTCTTCGTAAAGCAATTTCTTTGATAATTCCAATTTAGAGACATGACGAAAATCTATGTCGGTGGTCTTCCGTATCAGACGGACGATGACCAACTCAACCAAATCTTCTCGAGCTACGGCGAGATCGCAAGCGCCCGAGTGATTATGGATCGCGATACCGGACGCAGCAAAGGCTTCGGATTCGTTGAAATGAACGATGACGCGGCGGCCAAGAAGGCCATCGCAGAACTCAACGAAGCGGATCTCGGTGGTCGTACGATCACTGTGAACGAAGCTCGCCCGATGGAGCAACGCTCCGGTGGTGGTGGCGGCGGCTATCGTGGCGGCGGCGGCGGTGGTCGCGGCGGCAGCGGTGGTGGCTATGGCGGCGGCGGCGGTCGCTCAGGCGGCAGCGGTGGCGGCGGTGGCAAGCGCTGGTAAGCGCAAGCACCTAAGCCAATAAAGCTTTAGGCTTGTAAGAAGAGGCGGCAGTAATGCCGCCTCTTCTGTTTTGGACAATCCCAAACTACCGCACCACTTCAAACTTCACCGTCCGGCCCTGTGTCGAACTCGCGATGCGGACGAAATAGGTCCCGGCCGCGAGGTGCGAGCAATCCAGACGATGGCACAGACCGAGATCGGCCTCGGGCGTCGCATCGTAGAGCGTAGCGATATGCTCGCCGGTCATGCTGACTACTTCGGCGACGAACGGCTCGCCAGCCACCATCTCATCGATGCAGATCAACGCCTGATCGCGTGCGGGATTGGGATGAACGTATACAATCTCCGAGACGCCATTAGAAGTTGCGACGTCGCTGTGACCGGAAGCAAGGGTGACACATTGAATGTCTCCATTCACAGATCCAAATGCAAGGACATTTCGACTCATATTAAGAGCAATAGCCGCTGGCCTCCCCCAGAAGAGATGTTCTTTGTTAGGAACCGACTCATCATCTTTTCCCACCTGTAGCGAGCTGTCATCGCCTACGGCAATGAGTTCATGTTTACTCGATCCGTAATATGCGCTACCAAAATAATGGTAATAAGATCCGCTTGAACCATTCACTGGCACATAGCTAGCCGCCTGTTGTGCACCGATCAATAGGATACTATCGTCTGAACTGAAATCTAACGATCTAATTGGAGTCACCCAATGAGAAGTAGACACTAATATTCGGCGGTCCGCAATGGAATAAATGAAATATCTTTGACCATCTGATGCAGCAATCAGAGAGCCATCTAAAGACGCCGCTAGAAGCCCAGGCTGGACACCATAAGGCAGCATAATGCTGTCTATAAAACGCCTTTGATCGACAGCCCAGATCCGTATGGTACTATCGGAGTAAGTCACATACAGACGAGAACCCATCAAGACCTGAAAAATTACCGTAAGTCCTGAATTAGATTCTATTACGAACAATGAGTCACCGTTTTGAACGCTGTACGCCAAAACGGAACCGTCCCACGTACTCACGAAAACAAAAGAATCATTTGCAGACAAACTTGAATTCTGCTGAATCCTTGAACTTTGAGTTAGCCAAAGCCGCGCTCCCTCACTGTTGAAGTAACCAACTAAACCAGCTTCGCCAGAAACAGCAATCACAGAATTACGATCTGAAGAAGTAGCTATCCCAGTAATTGGCCCATTCAAGCCCCAAAGGGAATAAATGTTTGCTCCAGCAGCGACGTCAAGAGTTCGAATACCAAGAATTATTGCAGTATCACCTGTGAAGGATATGGCTGCCTGTTGGACGTAACCCGTGTTCCAGACGGTCTTTTGAATCTCTGGAAAAGCGATTAAAACGATACTGTCTTGAAATAGATATTGTACTTTCTTGCCATTCCCCGAAAATTTGGCATCAAAAGCAGGTGCACTGACTTCAGTTAATGTTTGAATCTCCTTCGTCATACGTGAGACTGAATATAATCCGCCTTGGCAAGCGACGAACAGATTTTCATCGTTATCGTCAAAACACAGGGATAGAACTCGATTCGGCATCTGGATGGTATCAGAAGCCGTACCTCCTGAAGCTGAAATAACAATCCTTGAATCGGCTGTAACAGCCAAGGTGTTGCCCGATCTTCCGAGTGCAATTCGATGCTTGCCCGAAGGTGCTTTAAAAGATCTTATAGAGGTTAAACTTGAGTCTAGAATGTTGACAATTCCATCGGTTGTGACAACAGCGATAATGTTGTCACCAGTCGCAATATCCTCTATTGCGCCTCCTAGGTTCGATTCCCTATATCTGCCATCGCTGAGATTAAACGCCTGCAGCGAACCTGTCGCCGCGCCCACCAATAGCTTTTCGTTATTGCTGAATCGCATGACGGTGGCACTGCTATCAGCCTTCACATAGGGTTCCGAATAAGATGAACTGCGATCTAAACTGTATAGCATGATCGACCCATCGAGAGAACAGGTTGCAACCGCACCATCATTCTTGAGTGCAACGAGGCTTGGAAAGGAATACGGGGAATGCCGTAAACTCCACTTGAGGTTCTGGCCAACCAAGAGAGCCGGCCAGAACGTGATAAGAAATATTAGCCTACTTTTTCTGAACATGAGTTATTGCAATGCTACCTTGAGTTTCATTTTCCATGCGCCCTGAGCGCCACGAAAATCCGGCAAAGAACCAACCTCTGCACCACTGGTGTGAAGGGCACCGGAACCAATGAAAGCACAATGTACAAAACAAATTCAGACAGAGAATACTCTCGGCGAAGAATTCTTCAATTATTTTGGCTGTAAGTGCGAAAAAGAGAATGGCAGGGAGTAAGTAATGTCTCATTGCTCAATGAAGGATTAACACTCTGAAAAGTCTCCGATCGATCCGCAGATAATATATTCCAGGCTCCCACGTCGAGACGTCGAAGGATAGAGGATCTGAGGTACCATTCAACTGGATGGTTGCAGCTCTCCCCAGCGCATCAAAAATCTGGGCGCTACCGATTCTAGATCCTCCGCTTATAAAAAGCTCGCGGTCACATGGTACTGGCCATAAGCGTGGAGCGGAAGTTATGTTATTTTGTGCCACACCAGTGAAGTAGCGGATCGAACCATAGAACCTTACTGCTTCGCTGCTATCGAGGCCAGGCACGTTCGACAAATAATTGACTATTGTGTCGGCGTAGACATAGCGATCGAAAATCAAATCCCACTCTCTTCGAGTGAACCAAGATGTG
Source organism: Bacteroidota bacterium (assembly GCA_030706745.1). Taxonomy (NCBI): domain Bacteria; kingdom Pseudomonadati; phylum Bacteroidota; species Bacteroidota bacterium. Next base: position 133,211 of record JAUZNX010000008.1, on the reverse strand, counting down.
TCGTCTTCGGTGTATGCAGTCCTCCATAAGGTAAATGTGCCGAAGCGTCGCTCGATCGCTGCGAGTGCATTTCGAATATTTAGATACTTCGTGTCAATGTCCTTCCAGCTCCGATAGACCGTATCTCCCACAGGCACGCCAGTGTCCGCCAATACATAATAGCGGAATGTGAGTTGAAAATCCTTCCGCGCAAATGACGAATGTAACATCGTCGCTCCCGAAAGATAATAGAATGGGGTATCGGATGAGCAAGTATCAAACTTAAGGCTATCAGGATTCATCCACATGGCTGTATCGTGGGGTATGCCATGACATAGAGTTGGTATGTCCTGCCAGAGTGCTAGGCATGTATCCATCTGCGCCTCGGCAGGGCTTGCCGTTAGGCTGGAGACGAGAAGGAGAATCACCGCTGCGAATAATCGTTTCATGGGCACGCCCTCAAACATTCGTGAGAAACCAAGCTTCTACCATAGAAAACCAGCGAGATGGCAAAGGGTTACACCTACTTTTCAATAGAAACAATAAAAATTATATTCGCTACGCAAAGTATTAAAGCCACCCACGAACCACTCCTTGAAAAAGCCGAAGGATTTTTAAACCATTTTTTCACGTGGTGGTACCAATCGGCCAAAGTTGCCCTATATTAGTCCGGGTTGTGAGTGGCACCATTGCTCATTGACAAAAGATTGGCCAGGAGGAGTCGTTTATTAAATGACAACTCAAAAGAGAGAAATCATTCATGAATGAAATCGAGGCAAATGGCGAAAGCGGCGCGGAAACGGCAGTGATTATGAATATGAAATTCAAAAAACAAAAGGCGCGATTTCTGGAGGCGAGATCTCGGGGTTGCATGTGGATAAATGTGCTATTTTTGCGTCCGCTGTCCAGTCACTAACTGATTTAGGAGACCCATTATGCATCCCGCAATGACGATCGATACTGGAAATACCGGTTTCATGCTGCTGTGTTCGAGCCTTGTCATGCTTATGACGCCGGGACTCGCCTTCTTCTATGGCGGACTCGTCGGACGCAAGAACGTGCTGGCGATCATGATCCAATCGTTCGTCAGCATGGGTTGGACGACGGTAATCTGGTATGCGTTCGGCTACTCGCTTTGCTTCAGCGGCGATGTCGGTGGCGTGATCGGCAATCTCGATAAGGCGTTCCTTTCGGGAGTCGATCTGATGAGCCCCTCGCCCATCAATCCGACGATACCGATGATTGTCTTCATCGCGTACCAAATGATGTTCGCGATCATCACGCCTGCGCTGATCACTGGGGCCTTCGCCAACCGGGTGACGTTCAAGGCGTACATGCTTTTCCTGACGGGCTGGCTGGTTTTTGTTTACTTTCCGTTCGTCCACATGATCTGGGGTGGCGGTTTGCTTGCGCAATGGGGCGTGCTTGATTTTGCAGGCGGTATCGTCGTCCACAACATCGCTGGAATGGCAGCCCTGGCTTCGGTGCTCATCGTCGGCAAGCGTCGCGCGAAAGATGCCGGTCCGCATTCCATTCCGCTCGTCGCACTCGGTACCGGATTGCTGTGGTTCGGATGGTATGGATTTAACGCCGGGAGTGAATTTCGCGTCGATGCTGTCACCGCCAGCGCATTTTTGAATACGGATATCGCCGCATCGTTTGCGGCCGTAACGTGGATGATCGTTGAATGGATGACCACTCGGAAGCCGAAATTCCTTGGCCTGCTAACGGGTGCTGTCGCTGGACTTGCGACCATCACACCTGCTGCCGGTTATGTTTCCCCTACCTCTGCGGTCTTGATCGGCGTGATCGCCGGCCTCGTTTGTTTCTTAGCTGTCATGCTCAAGAACAGGATGAAATGGGATGATGCGCTCGACGTCTGGGGAGTTCATGGCGTAGGTGGCGCGCTCGGAATCGTATTGCTTGGAGTCTTTGCCGATGCAACATTCAATCCCGCGGTCGGCACAAATGGACTATTGCATGGTAACACGCACTTCCTCGGCAAGCAGCTCATCGCAATCTTGTTCTCATCGGTTTGGGCTTTTGGTTTTACTTATGGAATGCTCAAGCTGATCAATCTCATCACCCCGGTCCGCGTCGAGGAAGAACATGAGATCGCAGGACTCGATGTCACGTTGCATGGTGAAATTGCGTATTTGGAACATCTGTGAGATCATACCTACAAATGCCCTTTGCCCGCTGGCGAATGGGATTTATCATCACAACGATAATCACATTACATCTTTCTGTTCGTGTTCGGGCACAGCCGCAGGCCGCAGATTCCCTCGTGTGGTACAAGAGCATTGCGGTTAATGGCCTCATTAGCACAAGCGCAACTTACAATTTCAATCGCCCTGCGAGCGCACAGAATCAATTCCGAGTCTTCGATATTGCTTCGAATTCATTCCAATTTGATCTATTCTCGTTGACTTTGAAGCACGAAGCGGCTTTGGGGGAGGCTGGATTTCGAGTAGATGTTAATGCCGGGCCGTACATTCCACGGATCATGCAGTCAGCGGGCTTTCCGGCGCTGAATGTCGATTTCGAACAAGCCTTCTTATCTTACAATGCGCCAATCGGTCGAGGCTTGCAATTCGATTTCGGCAAATTCCTCTGCCCTGCTGGATACGAGTATGTCGAACGATCGGACAATTACAATGACAATGCATCTCACTCTTTCATGTTTGGGTATGCCATCCCATATACCCACACCGGCATTCGTGCGACTTACCCACTCAGTGATGCCCTCTCGGCTGCCGTGTTACTCGTGAATGGCTGGGATAATTCAGTTGACAACAACAAAGCCAAGACTACGTGCGCGGATGTATCTTGGACACCATCATCTGGGACGAATGTCACCATCACGGCCATTGGGGGCCCTGAAAAGAATGGCAACACCAGCGACGAACGAATGGTCATCGATTTTGCTGCCTCCTTCAAGTTCAGTGAGCCACTTGTGCTGGGATTCAATGCAGATTACGGAAGCGAACAGAACGATCCAGTCGGCTCACATACAGCGGGACAGGAGGAGACTGTAATGCAGATTGGCACTGCGATCTGGCGTGGCGCGGCAGGATATTTGATTGCTACGATGAGTCAGAAGTTCTCATTCTGCCTTCGTGCTGAAATCTTTGACGATCCAAATGGCGCCCGAACCGGGATCAACCAGACATTGCACGAGTGCACACTCACTCCATGCTGGAAACCAACAGAGCGCCTCGTCATTCGTGGAGATCTGCGATACGACTGGTCCACCGCCGACGTATTCGATCAACAGGGAAGCATGGTCCAGTTTCAGCCGACTGCAAGTCTCAATCTATTGTATGTTTTTTGATCGAGCAGTATGCCTGGGATAATCCGCTGCGGCTGGAGCCTCAAAGATCCTCTCATGGTCGCATACCACGACGAGGAATGGGGCGTGCCGGTGCATGACGAGGAACAACTTCTCGGGAAACTAATACTCGACGGTGCACAAGCCGGGCTGAGTTGGATCACAATCCTACGCAAGCGTGAAAGTTACCTCAGGGCATTTCAAGGATTCAATGCCGAAAGGATTGCCCGGTATGGTAATCGCGACATCGAGCGACTTATGAAAGACGATTCGATCGTTCGCAATCGCCAGAAGATCGAAGCTGCTATCGCTAATGCTAAAGCATATCTGAAGCTAAAAGATCGTGATGTGAATTTCGATGAATTCCTATGGAAGTTCGTGGGTGGCAAGACCAAACATAATCGCTGGAAGACAGGCACTCAGGTTCCAGCCGCCACCGCTGAATCCGAAGCGATGAGCAAAGCGCTTCGCGGCGAAGGCTTCAAGTTTGCGGGCCCAACCATCGTCTATGCCTTCATGCAGGCGGTCGGCATGGTCAACGATCATTTGGTGGATTGCTTCCGACATGACGAACTATTCTAGTGACCTGTGACTATTTCCGTAACTCTGGGAAATCCCGCCGAAATTGCTCGACTTCCCGCCTCGTCACACTCTCAATGTATGGCTCACCAGGATGATTACGAAAATAGCGAATGTGATAATCCTCTGCGCGATAGAATTGATCGAAAGGCGCCACCTCGGTTACTATCGGAGATGTATATTTATGTTCCACTTGGAGTTTGGCGATGTAGACATCAGCCTCCCTCTTTTGCTGCGCGGTATGATAGAAGATAGCGGAGCGATATTGAGGACCATCGTCTGGCCCTTGGCGATCGAGCGTGGTTGGGTCGTGCTCGCGAAAGAACACTTCGAGTAATTTGGCGTAACTGATCGCCTTCGGATCGAATGCCACATCTACCGACTCGGCATAGCGGGTCGAACCACTGCCAACAAGCTCATAGGTGGGGTTGGGTTCGGTTCCACCGCAATAGCCGGGCATGGCATTCTTTACGCCTTTGATCTCAAGAAATATCTCTTCCGAATGCCAAAAGCATCCCATCGCGAATGTTGCGTGTTCCAGCGTTGAGTCAAATTGAGGCTGCAATTCAGTCCCGCGTGCAACAGGTCGACACATACGGAAAAACATTAGCGCGAATACGAATACAATAAGGCCCAAAACACCCAACCCATTCTTTAGACGTTTATTCATTCCGATTCCTTGAAACGAGCTACGCGAGCATCTTCAATTGGTTTCGAAAGGAAATCAAACGCCAACCGGTTCATGCTTGCGGTATGAGACTATTTTGTTTTTTGGCTGCGTCGGCTTGGCAAGTTTCCTCGAGCCAGACTGAGGAGCTTTGAATCCATCGTCCGGCACGGATGCAGAGTGGATTGTGGGCGCCTCCGCAGGACCCGGAGCGCAGCTTGATAGCGGCGTCATAATCACCACAAATGCAGTCATTAGTGAGAGAATGAGTGAAAGCCGAAATCGCGGCATCCACTTCATCGGCAAATTATTCCTCTGTCCCATTTCAATACCTATCTAATAGGAACGCTCTCAATGCGATTGCGTCCCTCCTATAGATTAACTCGACTTTGCTCAAAGTGTTACAGCAATTCCCATCCCAAAATGGATGAGTAAGATGAATCTTCACTCACACATCATGCCCTGTTAGAAAGGGACTTCCACTAATCTTATTTCATGCACCTTGGCGTAGCTTTCCTACGTAGTACAGTGCATGACTAATACACTTTCTATTACAAAGCCAATTGCATTCTCCAGACCGATCGCTGCTACGTCAGGGCGATCGAGGTGGAGTCTACGGAGGATCTCGGCGATTGCGTTATTCGTAACCACTAGCTTTCTTACGATTGCATCGAGCTACAGTCCAAGTACAGCAAAGAGCATAGCCCAGCGAATTACTGATCGACTGCGCCATGCCCGAAGCGCGGGCAAGTTTCGATTACTGAACGTTTTCAATATGATCAAGGCAACCAACCCCACACTTATTTATGCTATGAATTCGGCGACACAGGGACTTGCTTCCTGGTACGGAGGAATGTTCCATGGCCATAAGACTGCCATGGGTACAACCTACAATATGTATGCGATGACGGCTGCACACCGCTCACTTCCACTCGGAACGTGGGTCCAGGTTACCAACGAGCAGAATGGCAAGTCGGCGATTGTTCAGGTGACTGATCGTGGGCCGTATGTTGCGAACCGCATCATGGACCTCTCCTATGCGGCGGCACAAAAGCTCGGCTATGCCTCGTCCGGTACGACGCATATCTCCATGAAGGTGATCGGGCAAGGCTATCAGAGCGCGGAGGAAGCCGCGAAGGCAATTGCATTGGCGTCGAATGCAGCCGATGCGACCAACATATCCAATCCAGCGTTTCAGATCACTCCTACCTCATTTACGATGGTCTCGACCGACTATCGCACCTTGGAGCGCAACAGAAATACTCTTCGAGACTCCGTCACGAGTTTGATGGACGCCGTGAGAGTGGTACCACCAGTATCAGTTGCTGCGACAGTGTTCGCCTAACTCGTTTAGATTCGAAACTGCCCGGTTGTAGGATGGTCAATCATCCTGCAACCGGGCAGATCATTTTCTTAATTTTCGATCGGACTTATCGATCAGGGGCAGGTAATTGCTGAAGTTGAAAGCGACCCATCATTATTCACAGTCAGCTTGTAACAAGTCCCATTCGGCGATTTAAGGATGATCCCCTCTCCCGCTGTCTGGACCTGGATCGAGCCGCTCGTCGCCTGAACGGCGATGTTATTGGCTGCTCCAGTTGCCGCAAATCGACCGCCAATCGCGTAGCCGGTGCCAGCAGTATTGTGACCGGTAAAATCCCCGCCAATGGAATTTCCGCTACCCGATCCCTGCCCGGTCGCTTTGATCCCAATGTTCTGATCGTCAGAGCCGGAAACAAACGCATTGTATCCAATGATATCGACGACGTTGGTGGTTGAACCTGTTACGTTGACTTTGTGACCAGAATAGGTGCCACTGGCGAATCCGCTAAAGTTAGCAGTTATACTGTCTACGCTTGACAATGTACTTCCGATATTCGTCAGTGAGGTGTTAATGGTACTAATTGAGCTATTGACCTGCCCAATGAGAACATCCACGTAGTTCTTATTCGCAGCATCTTGCGCGAAGAAGGGGTCCGCAACATCAATGATACTCTGGAAATTCATATCAAGCGTGCCTCCGATTGAGGCATTCGCGTAGAGCGATAGATCACCATAGAAAAATGATGGGGATGCCTGATAGAGGTCACCATAATTAACAAATGGAGAGCCTGACAGCGTCAAACCCGCAAACGTTGGCGATGCCGTGGTCGATAGATCTTGCGGCATGGTAAGGCCATTTATTTGAGTCTGCAGGCTGTTTTCTTCCGTGGTCGCCCGCGAAGTTTCGCTTTGAAGACTTGTTGTCAGCAGGCTGACGGCACTCGCACGGGTGCTTGCCTCTCCTGAGATAGCGGTCTGCCGATTTATAACTTCATTGTTTAGATTTGTCCCAAGCGTATTATCGGCAGCAATACGAGCCGATGCTTCAGCCGTCACTGCTGATTGGCGCGCTGTGATTTCACTATTGAGATCCGTTGCTTGCGTACTCTCCACTCCTTCCGCACGCGTGACTTCAGCTCCAAGAGCCATACTCAAAGTTGAATCGGCAGCCGAGCGAGACGATGATTCGGAAGTAATGGCCGCTTGACGATTTGTTACTTCGGACGATAAATGCGCGGTTAATACACTATCTGCCGACGAACGAGTATTGGCTTCGGATGCGATGGCGCTCAAGGCATTTGAGCTTAGACTATCAGCATATCCTTTCGTCGCAGCATCCGAGGTGGCCGACGGGGCCGCAAGGCTGGTGATGTGATTGCTCGACATGTTAACATCGCCGCCCATCGTCGCCCCAACGGAAAATGTCTTTAGCCCACTGATGGTCTGACTACCCGTCTGCATTACAAAAGTGGCATTCGCACCAGCATCCGGAATTGTGTACGTCCGATTGCCTCCCTGTGATGCTGAAACGATCGTGGCATAGTTGCTACTTGCACTATTGTACATTCGAATTGCACCAGAAGTGGTGCTGGCGATGCCCGCCATGTAGGTCGGGGCATTCAGAATATTGTGACCGTTCATATCGAGATCCTGATTCTGATTCTGAGATGCAGCTCCTTTCGAACTTACAGGCGTGGCGCTACGCATAAGAACGGCGTTGCTGGTCGGATCGAACGCCAATGTCAAGCCATCACCGGCAACAAAATTCACATCAGAGCCGCGGCTGCTGACGTGCTGGCCATTGACCGAGATCGATCCAACGTAATCCGTCCCCATCTTCGCGGCGGTGATCGAGCCGTTGGCAACATTCAATGCATATGGGGATGTGGAAAGCTGCGTCATCGGCCGCAGTTCATCGGATTCCCCCACTTTGATCGCAAGCCAGAGCGGAACGCCTAACCTGGCGGATTCCGGCAAGGGCTTGTTCGAGCCAAGCGATAAGTCGAAAACTCCATGGTCGACAGTCGAAAGAAATTCATCCTCCCACACAAGCTGCTTGCCGATTGCATCGGCATACAGCCGGACCGTGATCCTCTGGAGCCCATTGAGGGCAGTCCCGTCCGATGCGAGCAGCATGCCCTGATAACTTATAGCATGCGGAATATCGGCATTCACTGCTGCGGCACTTGACTGAGACCGACTCGAAACGGGCTGCAATACAACCAATGCGATGGAAATCGCACAGAGACAAACGTTGATCTTCTTCATTTGTGAATTGAGCTGTGGCGGCATAGTGCGCAATCAGAGCGCTCCATGAAACCGTGGCAATTACTAAACATCAACTAACACTACATGACCAAGCCCAAGAGGCCACGTCATGCAAACATGCTCAGAGATCCTCAGGGTGGGGCTGAAGGCACCGGGCAAAACTAAAAAACTGCGGCTCGACCGAATGTACGCGGTCATCCGCTGAAAACTATACTGGCAAAGTTAATCATTTCCAATCCGAAATGCAAGAGTTAAATAATGAATTTTGCTATTCTTTGAGCAAGCTATTTGAGCTACTCATTCCTGGAATTCGGAGAATATTGCAGCGACAGCTTTCTTTCGCCCTATTTTTGTTCTGGGGATTAGCGAATAAACAATAGGGAAAGATACGAAGTGAAAGCGATAATTATGGCGGGCGGATTTGGAACCCGGCTCCGACCTCTGACGATGAACTTACCGAAGCCCATGGTCCCGATGATGAACCGGCCAATGATGGAGCATATCGTCCGGCTTCTCGCCAAACACGGCATGACAGACCAGACCTCGCTCCTCTATTATCATCCGGACGCCATCACTTCCTACTTTGGAGATGGCTCGAAGTTCGGCGTCACAATGAACTACATTCGCGCCGAGGCAGATTTTGGCACGGCGGGCTCTGTTCGTAATGCAACGGAACAACTTGGAATCACCGATCGAATTCTCGTGATCTCAGGAGACGTCCTAACCGACTTCGATCTCACGGCTGCAATCGCATTCCACGAAAATAAACATGCATTAGCGACCATTGTACTGACCCATGTTAAGAATCCCCTCCAGTATGGGATTGTGATGACGAACCCCGATCAGGATATTGTTCGATTTCTGGAAAAGCCTTCGCTTGGCGAGGTCTTTTCAGATACGATCAATACCGGAATTTACATCCTCGAGCGCGAAGCATTCGCCGAGATTCCATATAAGCGGGAGTTCGATTTTAGCAAAGAGCTTTTCCCTGCTCTCTTGCCGAAGAAGGGCGCGCTGGCCGGCTATATTGCAAACGGCTATTGGCGAGATGTCGGCAATCTCAGCGAATACCATGAGGCCCACATGGATGCGTTGGCCGGACTGGTCAGGATTACTCTGCCCGTCGAATCGCAAAACGGCCTCATGGCCGAACCAGAATCAGTTACCGAAGGCGCGACATTTCGTGGATCGAATCTGATCGCTCATGGCGCCAGAATCGAGCCTGGTGCGCGGCTTACGAATGCGATCATTGGTGCCAATTGCCATGTCGAATCTGGTGCGACAATCGAGAATTCCGTCTTATGGGATGGTGTTCGCATCGGACGGAAGGCACACGTAAGTCACTCTGTCGCATGTAGCAACGTTGTGGTGGGCGCACTCGCCATTATACAAGAGAATGTCTTCATTGGCGAAGGCACTCAAATCGGGGAGAATGCGGAGGTGTTGCCGAATGTCAAACTTTGGCCCGGCAAACGGGTTGAGGCCGGTTCCAAACTTTCGACAAGTCTCGTTTGGGAGGACGCTTGGAATCGAGAGCTATTTACAAACTCACGCATTAGTGGTCTTTCAAATATCGAGCTGATTCCCGAACTTGCTGCGAAGATCGGCGCTTCAGTCGGGGCGCTGGCTGGTCTCGGTCAGCGAATTGTAATCAGCCGTGACTCCGATCCCGGCTCGCGAGTTCTTTCACGCGCACTGACAAGTGGTGTGATGAGTGCGGGCGCAATCGTAGTCGATATGCAACAGACTCCAATCCCGCTTACACGACATCATCTTCGCGATGCCCGTCACTCCGCTGGCATCCACGTTCGCAAGAATCCAATCGATCGCCGACGTTCCGACATGATTTTCTTCGATTCCGGTGGATACGATCTGCCGTCGAATAAAGGCAAATCAATTGAGCGGTATTTCTTTGGAGAGGATTTTCCGCGGGCGCCCTTCGACAAAGTCGGCAACATTGAATTTCCAGCGCATACCGGCGAAATCTACACGAAGCGGTTTACGAACGCGCTCGATGTCGATCTCATATCCCGCTCGCACTTCAAGCTAGCCATTGACTATGCCAATGGCATCGCCTCAACGATATTTCCAAATATTCTGGGCATGTTGGGAAGTGAAGTGGTATCCATCAATGCATATTTGGAGCCGACCCGATTGACGCGAGGCCGCGAGGAATTTGAACGCTCCATGCGGCATTTGGCCAACGTCGTTAAGTCCTTGGGCTATCAGATTGGGTTCGTGCTGGATGCCGGCGGCGAACGAGTTGCGGTTGTGGACGAGGATGGACAGATGTATACAAACAATGCTTTGCTCACACTCCTGACAAAACTGCTTTTCGAGAGCGAAGCAAAGCGTGGTCGTACCGTTCAGAAAATCGCCGTGCCAATTTCCGCGACTAGCGAAGTAGAAGAGCTCGCCCAAAATTATGGCGCCGAACTGATCTATACGAAAAATACCCATGCGGACATGATGCGTGCTGCCAGCGAAGATGGCGTAGCATTCGTCGGAGGCACTTTAGGCGGGGCAATCTTTACCGATTATTTTTTCGCGGTCGATGGGATGTTTACCGTCGCTAAAACGCTCGAAATGCTTGCGGTGCTCGATAGAAACCTTGGTGATGTCGCTCGCGACATGCCGCATCATGCTCAGGCTCGCTCAGAAGTTTTTTGCAAACCGGACGAGTTCGGCAAGGTCATGCGCCACACAATGGATCATGCACACTCCATGAAAAAGGTGCTTATTGACGGTATCAAGTTCTATCCCGATTTTGGCGACTCCTGGGTACTCGTGCTTCCAGACAAGGAACGGCCATATTGCTCCGTTTTGGCAGATGCCAGGACTGAGCATGCGGCGAAGGACCTTGCTCGGAAATATGCTGGACTTGTTGAACAGTGGCGCGGATCGGGAGAGTGAGTCTCTACAAGAACGCCCTCTTCCGTTGAGCCTGGAACGCGAAGTAGCACAATTGTACTTAGCAGACTCGTATGAGATCAACTGTACTTCTCGCGCGGGTTCTTGCCATTTCAGTATTTCTGTTTGTCATCGCCGGGATCGCCCGGTCAAACGGTAACACTCCCCGATTTGAGATTCCCGCCATCGGGACAAGGTTCTTTAATATCTACTACGTCAAAGATTCCAGCGATCGGCTGGTACCGGATAGTATCGCAATGTCACCAATGGTACCGGACGAGCAGGTCGTGGTTGCAGCCGGTGTCAAAGCGCATGGTCGATCCAACTGTATTGTGCTGCTTGGCCCGCTCCACCCGGATACGACATTCATCTCATTTGCGAAGAATGGCGATCTCTATGTCCTGCATCATCTGGAACGCGATTCGAGCATGCCCTCCTGGGAATGGCTGCCCTTCAGCCTTCAACCTGGTAAGGTGCTAAAAACCAAACCGGTTCGCGAAGTCTATTTCAAGAACTCCCAGAGACCCTGGACGCTGATGCATCGACGCGAGTTGGAAGTACTCGGCAATGATACTGTCTCTGTCTCTGGAAAAGTCTTCGATTGCATCAAACTTCGCGCAGTCGAGATTCGTAGTGAAGATGGTATCGATTACAAAAATGCATTCACTTACTGGTACTCGCCTGAAATAGGCTACTTTCTCCGCCTGAGTTTTGGCTGGAATGGTCCGTACTTCATGCACCAACAAGTAGAACAGATTACTCACGGATAGCCGGAGCGGTATCCGGAGTGTGGATACCCGCTCTCTCTCCTGCATAGTGCTACCGAGCGGTGATCTTCCCAAATTCCCCATCTTTCCCAAGATTTGGTCCGGAAGTATAATAAAGCGATCCGTTAAATACTACCAGAGCCCACAATCCCGGAATTACGATCGGCGTCCCCGAGGCATCATTGAGATATCCTACTCGCGCTCCGGTTGAGCGATCGTAGACATTGATCCTACCGTCGCCAAAATTCGCGACAAGCAGTTTACCGCTATTACTTCCAAAGGTGCTCGGGGCTATTGCCACACCCCATGGCTCATCAAGTGAATCACTGGAAATCAGATTTTTCTCATAGTTGCCGTTCATATCATAGATATCGACATATCCTCCATTGCCAGCACCAACGCCGACAAATCCGCCGCTCATCTTTGCATGCGTCACAAACATCTGAGTATCGATCAGCACTGCATTGAAAGGCGTGTATCCAGGATACGGATCGCTGATTTGCTTAATGCGATTGAAGTTCTGATCGAATTGATCAAGCGATCCATTCTTGATGTTCGGTGCATAGAGCATCGGTCCTGCATTGCCTGTTACCAGCGCCAGTCCCGTAAAACTAGAACTACTTGACCGATCCGCTACGACGTAAGTGCTATCAACGCTCGAGCCTGCGGCGATTGCGGCAAGCACGCCATTCAACTCCGAAAATATCCACGTGGCATTCGTGCCTGCATTCTGAACTGCAAATGAACCGGGTTCGGTATTGATTACGATTCCGGTTGGGCTACCTTTCGCCCCGCCGGGGCCATTGACCTTATAGACTGTTGTCTTCGGGACCCCAAGCGAATCATAGATCGTCGTTGTCCCACTCGCCCGATTTGCGACCCACGGATAGCCTCTGGCAGCATTGAAAGCGAGCCCCCAGGCGTCCTGCATATTGGTATCAAGATTTGTAGCGCCATAGCCCGATGTGTTTGCGGTTAACACGGATACCACATATGACGATGGCGCCACGACCGGCGGAGTCGTTGAAGTCTGGCAGCCAGTGCTAACAATAAAGGCAGCTAGCAGCCCCATTAGGAAAAACGATTGAGTGTTACGTTGCATAAATTAGATTAAGGTAATTGCCGCTTCGTTTCATCGGAGCGCCCACCAGCGCCTAATGCAAGATGAATGCCTTCGTGAAGCTCAAGCATGGACCAATTGAACTGTTGCTCGAATTCATAATTGCGAAAAACATCGCAATTCGCTGGATATTTGTCCCAGGCCTTGCATTCTGACCAGAAATTGCGTATGTTTATGGTTCTTATGTTACATATTCGATATTCGCTCCTTCTTCTTTTGGCTCTGGGCATTGCTAATTCTCCTGCCTTGGCCTCCCGTCCTGACCGCGTCCAATTCTCCGGACTCGAATCGTGCATCAGCGGAGAAAGTATTAGGCTTTCGAATCACGAGACTCATCGGATCGAGTGGTTTCTCGCGGCCGTTTTCCCTTTGCGACAGATGAAGCGAGGCGAACATCGATCCCAAGTTCCGCTCCTCAAAAAAGCGGTGTACACCATCGTCGAGCAGGACGGTATTCGCTTTGTACTGGTTGGATTCACGACCCAGTGGACTTGGAGGCTCTCCTCCAATGTCTTTGCCGCGTATCGTCTCGAACATGGGGCACCAAATCAGGTCTGGCGTTCGAGACCATGGGAGGCGACTTACGATCAACTTTCCTTCAAGACTGCCATGGTTGGCCGCCGCTCCATTGTGCTCTTCCAGGAAGGTGGTGATGCCAAAGTGACAACAAATAGTGGAGGATATGATAGTACCTATCGAGTCCATCAATTTGGTTTGGCTGGTGTCTTCACGTTTCAGAATAAGCCTGAAGGACTCATTGTCAACGATCTGACCCCCTCGCTTCCCTGGCTCCGCGCATTTACCCATTTCCCGTTCCGTCCGTTGTATGGCACTTCGATTACCCTCAGCCAGAACGATTCGCGTTTAATGCTTTCGGCCAGCGATCAGGAATATCAGATTGGTCTTGAGACTGCAGTCCGTCCTGCTCGAACCTGGCAATATATCCCAAGGCGCGACCGATTCGAGCCAGTGCGGCACAGTGTTCGGTCGGCTTCTCAACTTACCCATGTCGATGGCGAATAACTCTACGATAATGCACTATGCCTGACATCCTCTGAGCGGCATGTTGATTGTCGTTGTATTCAAACGATCGCGACGAACACATTGCCAGAATGATCATGCCTTCGATAAAATCATCCCGTTGGTCTGGCCGAGTAACCAAAGAGAGCAATGCGCTCGATCTTGAGCCAGAAGTCTTCAAGAAGATCTCGGCGCGAGCGATTGCCATTTCCCTTAAGCGTTCTGCCGAGCGAAGTTCGCGAAGGAAGACTACGGCGTTTCGATCGGCAATGTCAATGCTCAACTTCTATATCAATCGCGCCGGTAAGAACCTCTCGGCTCGTCGTAAAGCCATACTGGAACGTGCGAAGAACGAACTTCGCGCACTCTACAATCGCCCAACAAAAAGCTGATTCACTCCAACGCGCTATCCAAAACGGAGATCACGTTGCGTCCCTTCCGCTGTGCAACTCTTAGCTTCGCGCCCCATGGCAGCGTCCATTTTCTTGCTTCGTGACCGAATGGCAAGCCGCTGACAACTGGTATCTTTAGCGTACCGAAATAATCGATAAGAATCTCATTCAGGGTTCGGGTCGGCGCATCAGCATCGACATTGCAGTTGGTAAACTGACCGAGCAGCACCGCTTTCGATTGACTCCATAAACCCGCGAGCCGCAAATGCGCGAAATGGGCATCGACTCTTCGAGGCTTCTCATCGATCTCCTCCAAAAATGGAATAGCATTCCGAAAACTCGGTTGATATGGCGTTCCCATCAGGCTGCAAAAGACCGTGAGATTTCCACCAATCATTCGGCCCTCGACAACCGACTTGACCATGTTCACTGATGCGCCTTCACTTTCAGCCATCGGTAAATTGCCGATTGGCTTGGTACTCGTCATTGCGCGCCAGAAATTTTCCTCAGCAAACGGATCGACATCATCCCAGAGATCGACCCCTGGCATTGGACCAAAAAAGCATGAAGCAAGCCCAGCTTTCTTATTCAGCGCGGCAAAGAGCGAGGTCGCATCGGAATAGCCAACGATGATCTTTGGATTTTGCCGGATTAGGTCATAGTCAATTCGATCCAGCAGTCGTATTGAGCCATATCCACCGCGATGATAGAACATCGCCTTCACTCGCTTTGCGCGAAACATCGCATGAAGGTCGCTGACCCTATCTTTGTCCGAAGCTGCGAGATAATCATTCAACTGAGTCTGAGCCCGGTCCGATTTACCGGAGAGGGTTGCTTGGATCGGCGTCAAATGCTTCCCCACTTCGACCCGATACCCCAACCGCTCGAAATACCGAACTGAGCGTTCAACTCGCTCCGCAGATCTCGGAGGACTTGCCGGAGCGACAATGCCAATCACATCTCCGGGACGAAGTGCACTTGCCTTAATGACAGCCATTATTTCGCTGTTCCTTTCGCGCGCGAGCGTTTGTACTTCATGAACTTCATTGCGATATATAGACTTACAGCTTTTTGTCCATAAGACAGAATGCTATTCTTCCCGTGCACCCGCATCGTTCATCCCTTATCCAGCATCCTTTCCCATCATGGGTGCCCATCATCTCACGAACAATATAATGGCTTCGGAGATGAAAATCATAAATTATGCTGATAGAATGCGCTTTTGTTACAAAACCGTGGGTTTTTCGTGGGGTTGCTTTTCGCATTGCTGTCGTATGTTTGCCACGTCCATTCGGTCCTTAGGCCGGAGGATACACTAATTTGCCCCAAACGGGTCTTCCATTCTCCACTTCACTGGAGAAGTTCTGATCTCGAACATGACCAAACGCCGAAGCCGTGCAAAACGGCACATTGCGTGGGAGCAGGCCGAACTCGCTTCGGGGGGCTTCTACGCTCAAAATCTTCATGAGGTCGCCGAACGCTACCCCATGCTCACACCAATGGAACGCCGCGTTGCTGCGCTCGTCATGGCCATGCTGCCAAGCTGGAGAATCGCCGAGATTCTCTGCATCCGCGAGGCCAGTGTCGAACGCTATCGCTGTCGCATTCGGCGCAAGCTCGATCTCCACGGCGGCTGGCTGCAAGAGTATCTCGCCACCGCGTGACCAGCTGCCGCGATTGTCGTGGTTTTGTCGGGGTGGAATCGGACATGCGCGCGCTAGTTTCGCCAATGTTCACTCGGGCCTGCGGTCCGAACGGAGGTAGCCGAAAATCCTGAACAGAGTAGGCCGTTTCGTTCTCAATAATACCATAGGAGAATATAGTGATGCCAACACTTCAAATGGGAAGACTATCTCTGGCTGAACCTCTCTTTCCAGAGGAGTACCAGAAGACGAACCTGGGAAAGGCTAAGCAACTGATCACCTCATCGAAAGCGCTTGCCGCTTCCGTAAAGCATGCTTTGGATGCTGCCCACAAGGCGAACTTCAAGGTTAGCACTGCGGATTCTGAAGCTGCCCTTAAGGCGTATAACGCCGTGGTCGCCGATGGCCGATACATCAAGGAATTTGCCTCAGACCCTGCCGGAGCAGCGAAGAAACTCAATATCCATCTATCCGACTCAGCGGCCAATGCCGTAAAGCATGCAGCCGGCTTCGCAAGCGGTGCATCGGGTGGAGGGGCGGTTTCGGACAGCGTAGATGTGGTTTGCGTGGCAGTCATCGTTCTAATCCTCGTTTTGGAGGTACCAAGAGAGGGAGACTTAATGCGACAACATATCATCATCGATCATTCCGGCCGAATCACGCTCTGAGGGGACAGTTCTTACTTTCAAACACAGCTCGCGTGGGTGAAGTAGATGTCGTTCTAGTTAGCATGCCTTGGGGGCCTGTCTCCCAGCCCTCGCTCGGACTCGGGGTTCTCAAGGCATGCCTCAATCAAAATGGAATACGCGGGAAAGTCTTCCATGCCTCCCCGCGCCTGCTTCGGTGGGTATCGCTGGCCACCTACGAGTTTCTCGCGGGGTGCTGGGGTATCAACGAATTCCTATTCTCCGGGGCGCTCGATCCTGAATGCGACGAAGTTCAAATCAAGCGGCTAGTCGAGCAGGCCGAGAAATACGTCGAAGAGAAACGAAATATCAAATATGGGACAGCGGAGGAAATGGTGGACCTCTTCTTTGGTGTGCGTCACGAGGTCGTCCCGGCATTTCTATCACTTTGCGCTGAGAGAATTCTCGCCTCCTCCCCAGCGATGGTCGGTTTCACTTGCATGTTCGATCAAACCATTGCGTCGATCGCCCTTGCCAAAATACTGAAGCAAATTCAACCCGACCTCACCATTGTTCTCGGCGGCTATGCATTGGAAGGACGGTCAGCCACGACAGTTGCAGCGAGCTTTGATTGGCTCGATGCGATCGTGACAGGAGATGGGGAGAAAGCGGTCGTCGATATTGCTCAAGCGGTCCTACGCGGAAGAGAAGAACTCGACTGCCTTTTACTCCAGCATGGAGAGCCTGCTGGCACGGTGGGTCACGATGGAGAGTCGTCAGCAATCATGCCACTGGAGATGCTGCACGCGCCACTTCTTGCTGCTGCTGCCACAAAGACATCACCGCGGCGGATTGTCTTGCGAGCTCCAAAGATAGATCTTGCCGAGAGCCCAGTACCAGACTACTCTGATTGGTTTGACGATCTTGAAGATATCCAGCAGGTCGATCAGATTCGCATCGCATCTAAGATTTTGCCGGTGGAAAGTTCGCGAGGATGTTGGTGGGGGCAAGTGAAGCATTGTATGTTCTGCGGCATTGACGATGAGACACTAAAATACCGTTTCAAACCTCCCCAGCAAATCCTTAGCATGCTCGAGGAGATGCGAAATATGTATGGAAGTCATTCGTTTCACTTCTCCGACTACATCATGCCAAAGAGGTATTACACCGAACTGTTGCCTCTGCTTGCTCAGCATCGACCAAAGTTTGACCTTAAGGGGGAGATGAAAGCAAATCATCCTCCGGAACGAGTCCGGTTACTCACGGAAGCCGGCTTCACCGAAGTCCAACCAGGCATCGAATCCTTCTCAACCAAAGTTTTGCAGGCGATGAACAAGGGGGTGCGTGCCATCGACAATGTGAGTCTCCTCAGGGCATCCTACATCAATCGGCTGGTTGTAGACTACAACCTCCTCTATGGACTGCCAAACGATTCGGTAGAAGACTACTTCGAAATGGCAGAGCGTATCCCACGGTTGTATCATCTCACCCCTCCAGTGGCACGCACCTACACTGTCGTAACACGTTTTGCCCCATTGCAGGTGAGCCCGGGAAAGTTCGGCATCATGACGCAAGCGAAGCACCACCCTTGTTATGACACAGTATTCTCGCAGGCGTACCTTGCCGAGTCAGGGCTGTCGCTTGATGATTATGCATACTATTTCGATCGCAATTTCGAGTACAGCCCGGAACTCAGGACGATTTACAAGCAGATCGTATTCCAGGTAGAGCATTGGAAGTCGCTGCATCGCAGTCGCTTTGTTGAACTCTCGCATTCCGTGCATGATGGGCGAGTTCACATCGTGGATTCTCGATTTTCTGAAGTGCGGCAGTATGAATTGGATGAGCCCACCTCTTTCGTCTTTCTTGCGTGCGAATCTGCACCCACTCATGTCGAGAAAGTTTTCGATCGGATATCAGCAAGCTTTGGTAGTACATCAAGGCAATTTGATGAGTATCTGAGCGAACTTGATGAGAAAAGAATAGTTTGGAAAGAAGGTGGATCGATCCTCGCGTTGCCGTTGCCAAAAGAAGTTTGCACTGCCCACAAAGAATCGGAATGGACTAAATCCTGGCTCTCGCTTTTTGTGTGAATTCAAACTGTCTCCCTTCCGCTCTTCAGCGATAAACCCTTCAAGACCGAATTCTCAAACACTGGGAAGCACAAGCCATCTTGCATCCCATTATAACTCTTGACCGGGGCCTTGGGAATCTTCGCCTCCGATTCTCCATCTAAGCGGCGCACGTCGAACGACTGCTATGCCGTTCTCAGAATTCCTATTTGCCTCTCACTTCTGAGTCTCGTTAGGCGGTCTCCGTCCCATCCCCAATCAGCGCTAGCTTCCGTTGGGTCTCGCGGAGTTGCTCCTTCTTCTCCTCGAGCAGCATTTGCATTTGCTGCAGTTTCTCCCACATCACACCGTCACGGGTACGACTAAGGCCGTACATTGCTCGGGCGACTGCGAGTTCACGGTCCATCGAGTGGACTTCATCGTGTAAGTTATGCTCCTGAGCATCCACCTCCGGCGCAAGTTCTCTTCCGGCATCAACTCGGTCCCAGAAGTCCGGGTCATCCTCGCCGCCCCGCCACTTCAGATTATCCCAAATAGACATGAATGCAAAGATACGGACGCCCTGGTGGGAATCTTCGTCCGCGATTCTTAGTCTCCTGTCACCATGCTGCATGACCGCTATGCTGTTCTCAAAATTCCTGATTACCGCTCGTTTCAGATCTTTCGATTTTTGCTCACCTTGGGCTTGCAAATCCAAGTCGTCGTCGTCGGCTGGCATGTGTATGCGCTGACACACGATCCGCTAGCACTGGGCCTCACGGGACTCGCCGAAGCCATCCCTGCCATTGGCTTCGCAATCTATGGCGGCTACGTCGCCGACCGTCACTCACGTAAGCGCATCACCATCTGGTCCATCGCCGTCATGGCGTTGGCAGCGGTCATGCTATGCTATCTTTCGACGAGCACCACATGGTTCGCCGCGTATGGCGCATGGCCGGTCTATCTTACGATCTTCTTCGGCGGCATTCCGCATGGCTTTCTCACGCCGGCCGCGACGAGCTTCGGCACGCAACTGGTGCCGAAACATCTCTATGCCAACGCTGCGACATGGAACAGTACAACGTGGCAAACCGCGGCGATCATCGGTCCTGCAATCGGCGGCGTAATGTATGGCTTTGCTGGCGTTACGGCATCCTATGCAAGCGTGGTTGTGCTGCTCGCGGCCGCCCTCCTGGCGATTGCGAGGGTTCAGGCGCCACACAATGCGAATCAGCTTCGTGGTGAATCGGTGATCAAAAGCGTCAAGGCTGGTTTCCGGTTCGTGTTCGACACTCCCCTGTTGCTTAGCGCGATTTCTCTCGATCTGTTTGCCGTCCTGTTCGGTGGTGCGGTTTCCTTGCTGCCAGTATTCGCCAGCGATGTGCTGCACGTCGGTCCCGAAGCATACGGGATGATGCGTGCCGCGCCTTCAATCGGCGCGGTGCTCATGGCGGCAATCCTCATTGCCCGGCCCATCGGCGATCATTTTGGACGGAGTCTGCTCTTTGCCGTAGCCGGATTCGGCGTCGCGATCATCATCTTCGGACTCTCGCGGAATTTCTATCTTTCGGTGGCGATGCTCGTCGTGAGTGGTGCGCTTGATAACGTCAGTGTAGTCGCGCGCTTCACCATCCTGCAATCGCTCACACCCGATTCAATGCGCGGCCGCGTCTCCGCGATCAACTCCATGTTCATTGGCTCATCGAACGAGATCGGCGGCTTCGAGTCGGGACTCGCGGCAAAGCTGATGGGCCTGGTGCCCTCAGTCATCTTCGGCGGACTTATGACGATTGGCGTCGTTATCGG
Source organism: Bacteroidota bacterium (assembly GCA_030706745.1). Lineage (NCBI taxonomy): Bacteria > Pseudomonadati > Bacteroidota > Bacteroidota bacterium. The sequence goes on along the minus strand of JAUZNX010000008.1, from coordinate 112,729 downwards.
CACCGCCATACTGGTGCCGCAACTTGGACGAATGAAGAAGTCAGATATTGTACTGGCGGAAATCTGAACAGAGATTTGATGCAGTGTACGTGGAGTATTACTGCATAGCCCGCTTTGACATGAAGAATTGTGTGGAAGACAGCTCCACACTAAACGGCAGGACGATCTTCAAGCAAGCCCGGCATTTGTGTGGCCTGAACGGCAAGCTCATCGCAACGCTCGTTCTCGCGGTCACCGGCATGGCCTTTGGTCCACTTGAACTCGACGTTATGCTCGTTCGTAAGCGGCAGGAGCCGTTGCCAGAGATCGATATTCAGCACGGGCGATTTATCCGCCTTGCGCCAGCCTTTCTTTTGCCAGGACACCAGCCAGCCTTTATTGAACGCATTGACCACATACTGCGAATCAGTGTAGAGTGTCACATCGCACGGCATTTTTAAAGCTTCGAGCGCCGCAATCACGCCGCGTAACTCCATGCGGTTATTGGTTGTATTCTTAAACCCTTGCGAGAGTTCGCGGCGCCGACCTTCACTATCCAGAAGGACGGCACCAAATCCGCCCGGTCCCGGATTGCCGGAACAGGCCCCATCGGTATATATGGTGATATGCGGGCGGCGTGTCATAGTGTCGCAGAGGAAGAGTATGTTGGTATCGAGCGGCGTCGTGAAATTCCGTCGCTCAACAGCATGATCGCCGGAAAAGTGAAGCCGGGAATCGCTTCATTCGCGGGATAGTGCTAAAGCTGGGTCAGGGACGTATTCGCAATTCAATTAAACCACGGGGCGAGCCAGTGTGATCCTTGTAATCTCCGGCGGGCAGTTAATCCGGATTGGCAAGCCAACCACCCCGATACCACGTGAGACGTACATCTGCGTTTGCGATCTCGACTCGCGCGGCAGGTAAATACCTTCGACGTATTTCGATGCGATCGTGCTGAATGCCATAACGGTCTCGCCGATCCGGCCAAGTACGATCTGTCCACCATGCGTGTGGCCACTTAGCATCAGGCCCACATTCGTTTTGGCGAACGACTCGAAATGATACGGCTTGTGACACATAAGGACGGATGCCGCATTTTCGGGCACTCCATGGTATGCGGCTTCGATATGCGGAGCCGCATGGCCCTCGACATATCGGGTGACATCCTTGGCATCATCATCATCCACGCCAATAAGATACAGTGGCTGACCATTGATCATGAGCTTCGCGTTGCTGTTGCGGAGCATCTGAATCGGTGTGTCCTCCACGCCCCGGCTCACGTCGTCCACGCCGGCATAATAATCATGATTACCCGTACACGCAAACACGCCCATTGGCGCCCGAAGCTCTGACATGGCCTCGAGCAATGGCGGAAGTTCGCTGGTGCTCGATGTGACGAAATCACCTGGCATCACAATCAGATCGCTATTCAACTCATTGGTTGTTTTGACGACTCGCTTGAGATCGTCCACATCCATGAATGGACCCGAATGAATGTCACTGAGGAACGTGATGGTCTTGCCATCCCACTCCGCTGGGAGATTCGGAATGTGAAACGTCCGGTGGGTGATCTCGATCTCATTGCGGTCCATAATCCCACGCGTGCAACTGGCAAGTGCGAGCCCGCTGACGCCCAGGATGCTGGAATGCAAAAACGCGCGGCGTGAAAAGCTGCGTCCTGAACCCGCACTTGGTTCAGGCACGACCAACCCTTCTTCTTGTTCCAAACTCAGATTCTTATCAGCTACATTCATTCCGTAACGACCTCCAACGACGAATCATAATTAACGACATCGACTTCCCCACCTTCTCGATCTATGCGTACCTTCTCACGAAGCCGGAGTAGTCCAAAGGCACCTGTCCTTCGCCACATCGCGAACGGCATGAGAATCGCAGCCCACAACAGCATGATCGATTGCCAGACTGCGAATGGATAGAGCAGCCACGTCGTTGCGACGACAACATGCTGCGGCATCATACCCCGGAAGTAGAGATACAGGAACGGCGAGTCCATCACAACGAAGAGGATTCGGCTCAAGCGCGTCAATTTCTGGCCGGACTTTGGATAATCGCGCAAGAGAACACGCCGCAGATTCGCATAGACGAATCGGTGCAAAAGGACCGATACGACGAGAACGGAGAGATAGGCGATAATCTGTGCGGCTTTCGATGGCATACTCGAAGTCTAAGTGCGAAAATGCTCAATATGGTTTCTGAGAACCGGCCCGCAAAGCAATCGAAGGCATGAAATCCAATTCAGTGATGTTGCCCGTTCGATGACTGAAGAGCACACGATCAGCGATCCAACTCCCCCATTGCAGCCGCCAATGGGGTTCGGGGAAAAACTCGCCTTCTACCGGAGACGATGGGTTGTCATTTCCGGCATTGCTATCGTCGGCTTCTTCGTCCTCGTCGTTCTCCTCGATGTTGTCATCATGCCGCTCTATGTCAAGAGTGGATCGGTCGCGACCGTGCCCGCCGTCGTCGGGATGAAGAAGGATACCGGCATCGCACGGCTCAAGGCCGCGGACTACGAGCCTATCGAGTATGAAGTCCGGTTCGACGATAAAATACCGGAAGGAACAATCATCCGCCAAACACCCGAAGGCGGAGAAGAGACCAAACCCGGTCGCAAAGTCTATCTCGTGATCTCAGGCGGTAAGGAAATGGCCATCGCACCAGACTTACGTGGCAAGTCGCTCCGCGACGCGAAAATGGCGCTGCTGAAGGCGAATATGTCGCTAAACAATGTGACCTATGCTTATTCCGACAGTGCCAAGAACGGGACGGTCTTCCAGCAGACTCCCGCACCCGGCGCTCATACATCGACAAGCGCCCCCGTAAGCGTCGTCGTTTCGGAAGGCCCATTGCTGGGCCGAGTGCCGGTACCCGATCTTAAAAACATGTCGCTTGCCTCGGCTCTCGAAAAGTTGAAGTCTGTTCAGCTTGAAGTCGGTAAGGTCAATTACCAGAATGGCACGCCCGAAAACGCAGTGCTCGATCAATATCCGCAACCGGGCGACTTAGTCAACGAGGGCGCGACCGTCGATCTCTTCGTCGCACGTGGCGGGCAGGTCGTGCCCCCCGAGGGGAATGGACACTAACCATTCGGATTTTGTTTTTTGGATTTCATATTCATAATCACTGCCGTTTTCGAGCCGGTTTCGCCATTTACTCCTATTTCTTTCATGAATGACTTCTCTCTTTTGAGTTGTCATTTAATGAACGCCCTCTCCTCTTCATCCCTGACCACGTCATCCTGAACGAAGCGTAGCGCAATGAAGGATCGCATGATGCGAAGCCAAGAGACCCATCGGAATGCTGTTCTCCAGTTGGCTAAGAATCTCTCTTGTCAATGAGCAAATAGGTGCCTGTGACCTCACCAGCAATATACGTCACAGAAACCCCGAGTGCAAGAAAAATCTTTGCGCGGCAGAAGAATTCATGGAAGCTCCCGAAAAAACAAATCGTCCCACTCTCGGAAGGGACGATTTGTTGTTCGCCGGAGCATTCGCGGCGTCCGATGATGAGGCCCTTATTCCTTCACTAACTTAACCGTCTGCACTTCGCTGGTGCCGGCGAGAGCGTTCGCGGATGTGACTCTGGCCACGTACACACCGGCGGGGAGATCCGTAACAGTAATGATGGCTCTGGTGCCCTGGACGTGGTACTCCGGAAACACCTCCATTCCGAACGATGAGTAAAACTGAATCTTGCGGAGTGGAGTAGTGCCGTCTATATCCAAATATACTTCGGTCTGGGCCGGATTCGGATACAGATCGTGCGTTGAAGCAAGAGCAATTTCTCTTTCAACGTTCGCTGCTGGGTTTCGCAATTTCACATTCCAAACATCGGAGACGCGATTCGGGGCGCCGCCTGTGCCCTTGCCAGCATGATTCCCACTTACATCACCATTGTTTGCTGTTTCGGTCGACCCGTTCAGCAAAAACCCATGGTCCTCTGTTTCGATGACGGTACCGAAGCCATCCCTTGCAGTGCCACCTAAGCATTTCTGCCAGAGGAGCGTTAGGTCGGGCGACAACTCGCCGACCCACCCATCCGCGGAGTCCACTGAACCACGATGGAGACCGGAGACGTCGCCATCGGTAGAAATCGTGCTGCCCGCGAACACGAAATTGCCGTCTGCGGTCCGAATCACGGAACGAATAACATCGGAATCGGAGCCACCCAGACAGACTTGGTGTAGCATCATGCCATTCGTGTCAATCGCAAAGATCCAGCCGTCCCCATGTCCATGCTGCCCGATGACATCGCCATCGTTTGAATTCGTCCAGCCGGCGACGAGGAAACCGTCAGGGATATTCAGAATACAATTTGCCATGTCGTAGGAGAACCCCCCATAGCATTTTTGCCAGACGATCCGCGCAACGGAATCGAGTCTGACCACCCACACGTCGGATCCCCAGATTTTAGGATCGAGATGCAGACCGGTTACGTCGCCGTGAGGAGTGGGTACGTTGCCGTGAGGACCAGTGAGGTATCCACTATCGGGCGAGTTAGTATTACCCGCAAAGATATACCCGCCACCGGGAACGGTGACGACGGATGTCGCCTCCTCATAACCAACCCCGCCCAGGAGCCTGTGCCATTGATCCTCACCCTTCGAATTGAGCTTCACAATCAATGCATCCCAAGTACCCATAGTGAAAGGATCAACACCATTATCATAATAGTTAGTATGGGACTGCCAATCTTCTTCATTCGCATTAGACGATCCGACAACGAGGAAGCCATCCGGAACTTCAATGATAGAGTTGAAGTATTCATCGCCTGTATGCGATCCAATGCAGTGCGCCCACTCCTTCACTCCCATCGAATCCGTCTTGACTACCCAGCCTTCTACTTTAGGGGATTTCGCTCCACTTACAGGATTTGGGGATATCGTTTCAGGATAAGGATCGGTTACATCGCTGTCGTGTGACAAAGTAAGGCCGCACATAGCGAAACCTCCATCGGAAGTTCGAATTAAGCACTGTGGACCGTCCTCAGACGTTCCTCCAAAGCATTTTTGCCACTGAATCTTACCCAGGATATCTGTCTTGACTAACCAAAAATCTTGTGACGGAATGTTCTGAAAGCCCGTAAAGCCCGTATGATTTCCGCTGACATCGCCATCGTTCGATTCCGTCAGTGCAACAAAGGCATATCCTCCGTCTCGAGTGCGAACGACCATATGGTCAGAGAGAATGCCTTGACTTTCGAAATAGCTAGAACTTTCGAAATTTTCAAAGCCTGATCCGCCATAGCAATGCTGCCACTCGACCTTGGGTGGCGTTTGAGCGCCAGCTAAACAGGGAAGCAAATGTAGAATCGCGGCTGAAACGAAGAGGGATGTTGAGCGCATGATGATCGACGTTAGTCGGCCTGGCCCATTGCCGAATCGCAATGGACCAGTGACCGCAACCGGTTTCAGTCTCTTTATGATTCCGGAATGTAATAACTCTCTAAAAAGTGATTGGGACGGACACGCAAGGAACAATTCCACAATTACCAGTGCAGGATATGGTATAATGCTCAACAAGTATGGATTCGCAGATCGTGAAGGTCATGCAGTCTCCATACTGAAGGGCACTGCTCGTCGGAAAGTTTGGATCGTTCGGATCAACGGCGTCCATCGACCGTGGTCCTTGCCAACTGCAATAATTTCCGACATCGCCCGGGCACGTTGGGCAGCCATGGTTCACGCAATTTGAATCCGGGCAATAGCTGCGACAATTCCCGTTATTATCGCTATTGCATGTAATCTGAATAGAGCTAATCGATAGGTTAGGGCAAATGTTGCAAATCGTAACCTTAATGCAGTGTGAGCACGGTAGTGGATCGGAACACGATCCGCTTGCGCAGCTCTGAGTTGCCGTGCTCGTTGTAACGGTAAAGCAATTAGGCGTTTGCCCGGAAGCAACAGTGGTGGACAAGGCCGATGCGATCAGGCAGAAGATGGCAAGGACGAAAGTCCTGCGAAGCAAACCAATCGAGCTATTCATGGTATAACCTCATTTATCGTGGGATCACCGGCACATGAAGCCACTATGATTGTGAAAACGAGCGGGCCTGGCGGGACTGCCGCACCAAAGGACGCTTCTGAATCAGCATGACACCGTTTGGTGCCGCATCGGACAATGCCTCATTTTTGACTCAATTTCGAGGGTCGCCCATGCGAGACCGTTCAATTGTCATTTTTTCTAATGAGCAATAGGTGCCCCTGAACCCACAAGCAATATACGTCGGCGAAACCGCGAATGCAAGAAAAACCTTCGTGCGGCAGAAGAATTCATGGAAGCCTCAATTCAGCCGGAGGAAGTACTCCAAAAAGCAAATCGCCCCTCTCTCGGGAGGGGCGATTTTTCGCCGGAGCATTTCCGGCGCCGATGTTGAGGTCTGCTACTCTTTTACAAGCTTAATCGTTCGCACCTCACCGGTGCCGAGCGTGATGCGGAGATAGTACGTGCCAGAGGCGCAGCGCGAGAAGTCGATTGGGATTTGGTGCTGGCCCGATTCGAACAAGCCATCCCCCGTCTTTTGAAGCGATGGGCACGGCGTGTTGTTGCCCATCACATCGAACACCTCCACGCGCACGTACTCCGCGTCCGAGAGATCGAACCGAAGCGTCGTTAGGTCGTGCAGCGGGTTCTCCGAAACCGAGTACGACGACACGTGCTTCCCAAAATCCCCGCCGCTCGGCACCCAGGCGTACTTAAAGTGGATCGCTAGAAGTGAGTCTAAACCAAGATCCTGCATGGAAGGGAGCGTGGTATCATAAGGAACGGTCGTGTCGTTGAGCCATTGTTCGTATTGCGAGCGGCGGGTATTATTGTATAGGAAGCGAAGGTTCGGCATGTCGCAAGGATCGTTTAGAAGCATCCACCGGATCACAGCAAGGCTGCGATTCTGATCTTTCCACATCAGCTGCTCGGTTGTATCGTGAAGCGACCCGAGGCATTGGGCAAGGGCCTCAACGCATTGGCAGAAGTAAGCTGGGTCTGTCGTATTCAAATAGAGCACAGATTCGAGCCAAGCTCGCGTTTCAGTCCAGATGGCTGTGTCCTTCAGTTGCAAACCCTGCGCTCCCGCTATAATATTGCCGAAAGCCCAGGAAACCATGTGATTCTCGGGACATTGCAGAATAAACGATTTTGCCGAATCGTATTCCCGCTGACGCGGGCCTTGCTCACCATAAATATCGAGCATATGAAACATCGAGTCGCAGTTGAGCATGGTATCGACCGACAAGAGGGACTTGTCGATTCGTTTTGATCCCATCACGCCACCCGACCAATTCAATTGAGAATAGCAATGGGCCGAGTCCGGAACTGCTGTCGCGGCCTGAGCAAAGGCTCGATTTTCGACCGTACCGAGTGCGGCGAAGTGGTATATCGTCGGCTTGGCAATCGCCGCATAGCCCGGAAGCAGCGCTCCCGGGCACACGAGCAGGAGTGTAAGAAGTGCTATCATTCTTTCACAAGCTTAATCGCCCTCGATTCGCCGAACGACGTGCTGACGCGCGCGTGGTACCGAGTGTGACTATTAGCATACACGCAAAATGTAATGTTTGAATGAATCGGAACGGGCGGAGGGAGCCGGTGTCAGGGCTGGCGGGAACGCGAAATGGGGCCAGAGCGGGCGTCGGGACGAGCGTCGTCCGAGGAAACCGCCGCTAATATACGAAGAAAAAAACGGATCATTTGCAAACGGGGACACTCCTTGCAAGCGTGCAGCATGAGAGCCTGCGGCGGGGTTCGGATTCATGGAACGAATTGTCTTCTCAATTAACTGTTCATCATGATTACGTTGAGGTAATCCGATTTTTTTTCTCGTTAACCCGCCACGACGTGTTAACCGCAAGGGTGCGCAACCCGGTTGTTTTTTACTGAGGTCCGTTATGAAATATTTGGTTCGACTTTTCACCGCAGTCGTCCTTCTCTCCACTGTCACCTGCCAATTAAGCGCGCAGGGCATCTCATCCTCCGGCACCGACTATTGGGTCGGCTTTATGCCCAATGGGGATCCTGCACTCGGCGCGTATGCCGCCCAGATGCGGCTATTTATCGCTACGGGGACGAAGAATAAAGTGTCCGTGTCGATCGGCACTTCAACTACGAGCTACATCCTGGCTCCGAACGAGATCAAAGATCTTCCACTTGATGGCAGGGCGCTGACGTCTAAGAGCGAGACGATTACACCGGATGGAGCGGTGCATGTGACGAGCACCAATCCCATCACGCTGTATGGATATTCGGTTTGGACATGCACCTCCTGTATCGGAGGGTCTCCGGATGGATTCCTCGGGTTGCCCATTACTTCCTACGGGACACAGTATTACACGGTGAATTATCCCGATGGAGTATTTAGCGGAAATACCCATGGCGAGTTTTTGATCGTCGCGCCCTACGATAATACCAACGTCACGATTACGCCCAAATCCGATACGCGCGGCGGACATTTGGCCGGAGTGCCATGGACCTTCACGCTGAGCCGGGGACAGACATACCTCGTTCAATCCCCTGGCAACGACATCGGAGCGAACGATCTCTCCGGCACGAGCATCACGACCTCCCGCCCCGTCGCGGTTATGACCGGTCATGAGATCTCATCCGTACCAACCGATTGGGTGCGTTCGGCCGATCACTTTCTCGAGATGCTCCCGCCCGTCGATAAGTGGGGAACGCAATACTTCGATATGCCGATGGCTGGCCGCACGGCCTGCGGCGATTTTATTCGCATCATTTCCGGAGAAGATGGCAATCAGATTACATACAAGAGCAATGGTCCCAATGGCACCTACTATCTGAATGCCGGCGATGTCGTGGACGATGAACTGGTCACCGATCCGACGGTCTACACATCTGTTAACCACAAGAAGTTTATCGTTACGCAGTATTCGTATTCGCAGGGTTACAATGGTGACCCGGGCACGGCAGATCCCTTTATGGTCCTCTTTACGCCGCAGCAACAGTTCGAAAAGGAAATGATCTTTCGGACGCCCACACCGGCAAAAAGTGGGACGTTCAATAACTATGTGACCTTCATCGCGCGCGATGATTCGATCAAGAAGATCACAATCAACGGACAGCCGCTCGGCACCGGCAACTCTCAGTTTGCCGGTCACGCGCAATTCCCCAACACAAACCCGGTCATGGGTGGGTATCGCGTCCTCCTGCTTGGAGGCTCGAACGTCGATTACGTTGCCAAAGGACCGGTACCATTTGGCGCATACCAATATGGCTTCTCACTCTATGAGGGTTATGGCTGGCCGACCGGTATGGCCCAGAATATCATTTCGCCCGATACACTTCCGCCGCTTGTGAAGATACTCGATAGCACGTGCGGGACCTACACGCTCCGTTTCTTCGAACCGAGGAGAATTACAAACGGATTCTCGTTCGATGATACCCGCCTTGCGTATATCGCGCTCATCACCGATGCCGGTGATGCCCGCTGGGACACGCCCTCGTATAATTATTCGCTGACGCCCGATCCCGGTTTCATCGTTGGCGATAGCACGACCGTAGCAAAGCTCTCCGTGGTGGATCCGACGCAGGATGCATACGCCGCAATCTTTACCGTCGATCGCGCAGGCAACGACACGGTTTACCAATACCACTACTACGCACCGAAGATTTCGGTCACGCCGGCCCCAACGTATGACTTTGGTGCCATCCCGGTTGGAACCGATAGCTGCATGACGCTGACCCTTACGAACCTTGCGGCCGGTGATTTCATGGCGGAGTCCGATTCGATCGATGGAATCGCGCAGGGCGGCAATTTCACCGTTAGTCCGAGGAGACTATCGCCGGTCCATGCGGCCGCGACAACAACGCTCTCGCTCTGTTTTCAAGCAGTCGATACCGGCGTCGTTTCGACCGATACGTTACGCCTTCTCTCCCAATGTGCCACATATCAGTATCTTCTGAAGGGCACGGGAATTACACCGCTGATTTATGCCAGCGATGTCAATTTCGGCGAGGTCGATAGTGGCCAGACCCTCTGCAAACAGCTTACGCTTCGCAACCCCGGCAAGGCGACGCTCACAATCACGAGCCAGGATTTAGTGACCGATCCGAATTTCTCGATCGATCCAAATCAGAAGTTTCCGATCGTCATTCCGCCCGGCCAAAGCGTGGACGTCCTGTATTGCTTCCATCCGAAATCATGGGGGACGTTCTCCGGCCACGTGATCTTTGCAAATCTCAATACCGCAAAATTCCAACATTCCATCAAGGATACCTCACTGCTGACGGGGCTCGCACTGCCGGCCGGCGCCAAACTGACATCGTACGACAAGACCTTTAGCATCGGCTGTACTGATACACTGCTACGGGACACGTTGTATAACAATTTCGCAAAGGGTCAGGTCATCGATTCCATTGGACTGGCGGGCCCAGATGCGAAGTACTTTACACTGACTGTTCCTACGAAGTCATTCCCGTTCGTTCTTGATCCGGGAATGGGGAATGAGAATGAGGTGCCGCTAGAGATTCAATTCCATTCGCTCCTGAATGGATACGATTTTACACCGCGACACGCGACGGTCGTAGCATACGCAGCAGCGCCAAGTCCGCAACCTACACTTGCAATCACGGCGCAATTGGTGACGCCGCGCATCGCGTTTGCGCCGAGCTCGATCGATCTCGGCTACGGACGAATTGGCCACAGCACCACCAGCAGCTTCACGATCACCAACTCGGGCAATGCACCACTCACCATCGGCTCCTACAATGTTTCCGGAGCAGATGCTGGCGCTTTTACCTTGTTGCCATTGCCACCATATACCATTGCTCCCGGCGCGCAGCAAATCGTGACCATCACAGCTACGGGTTCCGAGACGCGCACGTATACCGCGCAGGTCCAGGGCACGAGTGGATGTGAAAACTCCTCCCTCGCGCTTGTTGCCAAGTTCTATAACGTTGGCGACACTTCAAATGGGACGACACATCCAAAGACCTACGTCGCTGTGGCCGGCGGGCCCTGCGGGACGAACCAGCAGACTGCCTTCTTTGTCAATACCGGAAGCTTGGACACGATCACAGTACTCTCTGCCACGATTGACGCGACGAGTGACTGGAAGAATCCGGGGGATTTCGGAATACCGGGTGGATTCAATTCCGCGAATGTGAATCCGCACGATACCCTTTATATCCCCATCCGCTTCACACCGATGGCTCATGGCGTCCGGCAGGCAGCATTGACCTTGAACCTTAAAGGTAAAAAGGTCGATGGGACCGACAGCCTTTGGACGGAAACCGTGCTATTGCAGGGCACTGGCGTCGGAGTCCGGCGCACATTCGCCATTGGCGCGATGGCCTCGACGCCAGCCGCCTATCAGGCGCTCCCTGATCATACGCTTGCGGTCCCAATAGTCATCGATAACGCGATCGACTTCAATACTCCGGATAATGGCACCCAGGGGGCCTATGGCTACCGTGTCGATGTGAGCTGGAAGCGCGATCTGTTCCAGTATATATCGGTCACGCCGCCGGTTGTCGCATCCAATCCGGTTTATAATCCGGCCACCGACATGGAAACGCGGACCTTCACTCTGCTTTCGAGCTCGCCGCTCGGTGGGCAGACCACACTGGCCACGCTGAACCTTCGGGTCATGGTGAGCAAGAGCGATACGACAGCAATCGGGCTGGCCAATGCCGTCTGGCTCGATAAAGACTCAACGCCATTGTGCTATGCAGCCGATACCACGATTGGCGCGACATTCCAGCTCGATCCGGTTTGCGGGACGAAGTCGATCCAATACATGCTCACGAATGGCACAATTCCGCCTATTATTCGGGACATCCGACCGAATCCTGCGCATGACTTCGCGAAAATTGGCTATTCGGTCGCGGCTCCGGCTGTCATTTCGATTTCCATCTTCGATGTGATGGGCAATGAAGTGCGCCGCATTGCCGATAAGGTCGCCGTGCAGCCTGGATCGTACGATGCCACACTTTCAGCGAGCGATCTGCCTTCCGGTACCTACTTCTGCCGTCTGACAGATGGTCAGACCGTGAGGACGAGAGAGTTTGTGTTGCAGCGGTAGCGAAAACAGATCCTAACACTTTAGAGGTAACGAAACAGAAGCTGAAGACCCTTGCGCCGCGAAGCGGTTGCAAGGGTCTTTAGTTTCTGTGCTCTTCCCCATTGCCGAAAGTCATGACGAATTGAGTGAACCCAGACTCACCCACCCGGCTCGGCTGGAGGTTGACAAAGCAACATTTGCGGTAGATGATCGTCTTGTCCTAAGTGAAGTCGAACTCATTAGGAAAAGAGTGCTCTCTGAAACACCCGAAGTGCCATTCGTAAAGCTCTATCGCGCTGCAATGCGAATGAGGCGCGAATCTGGCGAAAGCCGTGTTGGATGAAATGTGGAGCGCCCACCCGCTCGAGTGACCCGGCTCGAGCGCCGACGCTCCGTTGGAACAGATAGGAATGCGTAGTTAATGGCTTGGACACCGCAACAGCAGCAGCGACCGCAAATGCCGAGAGGCTTTGGCGGCTTTTCGTTCTTCCCACCGGCAATCAAATTCCTTCTGATTGCCAATGGCGGAGTATTCCTATTTCAAATGCTCTTCGGAGCATTCCACATGGCAGGGCATGAGTCCCTCTCGTCCTTCATTCTGCAATATCTGGCTCTGTGGCCGCCGGATTCGCATTTCTTCTATCCCTGGCAGCTCGTCAGCTACATGTTTTTGCATGAGGGGTTCACGCACATCCTGTTCAACATGCTGGCCCTCTGGATGTTCGGGGTTGAAGTCGAGAATGCCTGGGGCACGAAGAAATTCATCACCTACTATTTGATCTGCGGTTTGGGCGGTGCGGCTTCGCATCTGATGCTCTCGGGTTTCTTCGGCGCCGAGGGGGGACCGTTGATTGGCGCATCGGGTGCGATCTTCGGCGTGCTTGTCGCCTTCGGCCTCATGTTTCCAAACCGTCCAATTTATTTCTTCCCGCTGTTTTTCATCGGCATTCCTGCGAAGTTCTTTGTTGCCGGCTATATGGCGCTCGAACTCTACATGACCTATAACGGAGGAGATAACATTAGTCATCTGGCGCATTTAGGTGGTGCGGTGACCGGCATTGTTTACATTCTGATCACAACTGGCGGACATTTGCTCCGGATGCGGAGGCAATCCCCACAAGGCACCAGTGCATGGCAAGGTGCGCAGCCGAGTGCTCCACGGAGTGGCACCGGCTTTTTTGGCCGGCCACGGGCTCGCACGCAAGGGACCGCCGTCGATGCGGAGTATCGCGATATCAATGGCCACCCGGCAGATACGACCACGACGCAAGCAGACGTCAAGAAAGCGCGGACGATCACCCAAGAAGAGATCGACCGCATTCTCGACAAGATCGCTGCCACCGGTTACCAGAATCTAACGACCGAGGAGCGCGACATCCTCTTCGAAGCATCGCGAAGAATGGAAGAGCGGAAATAGAAGACAAAAGTACGAGTTCAACTTATACAGCATGGAAGATATCCTTCCCATTGTTTCGCAACGGAACGGGCACTCCGAAGACCCACATCAGGCACGCCGAAAGTCTCGCCTCGTGATGATCGGCTCGATCCCGGTTGGCGATGGCGCACCCATTTCGGTGCAGTCTATGACGAAGACCAAGACCGGCGATATTGATGCGACGGTCGCCCAGATCAAACGTATGGAGGAAGCCGGCTGCGACATTGCACGCGTCACGGTTAACGATTGGGAAGCCGCTGAAGCGATCGGCGAGATCGTCCGGCAATCGAATATTCCCGTGGTTGCCGACATCCATTTCAACCACGTCTTTGCGCTCAAAGCGATCGAAGGCAATGTCGCAAAGGTGCGGCTGAATCCGGGCAACATCGGCAAGATCGAACGCATCCACGAGGTTTTGGGCAAAGCCAAAGAGAAGCGCATTCCGATTCGGATCGGCGTGAACTCGGGCTCGCTCGAAAAAGACATTCTCGATAAGCATGGGTACCCAACTGCCGAGGCGCTCTACGAGTCAGCCATGCGGCATGTAAAGATTTGCGAGGACTTTGACTTCCAGGATGTCATCATCAGTGTAAAATCCACGGATGTGCGGCTCATGATCGAGGCGTATCGGTTAGTTGCGGCGCGCACCGATTACCCGCTGCATCTTGGCGTGACTGAAGCGGGCACGACTCGCGTGGGATCGATCAAGTCTGCCGTGGGTATCGGCACGATGCTCGCCGAGGGGATCGGCGATACGATCCGCGTTTCGCTTACCGACGAACCGGAGAAGGAAATCGAGACTGGAAAAGAAATTCTTCGCACGCTTGGCCTTGCCTCGCGCAATGTCGAGATCATCGCCTGCCCCACCTGCGGGCGTCTGGAGATCGATTTGTTCAAAGTAACACGCGAGTTGGAGGCGGCGGTCGCGCACATCAAGAAGCCGGTGAAGGTCGCGCTGCTGGGATGCGTCGTGAACGGTCCCGGCGAAGCCTCGGAAGCGGACATCGGTATTGCCGCCGGCAAGGGTGTCGGCATTCTCTACCGCAAGGGCGTGATGATTCGCCGCATCAAGGAAGAAGATATTGTCGCCACACTGATCGAGGAAGTGACGAACTTCGCGGGATGATATGTTCAAGATCACGCTCGGCGCGCTGATCGGGTCGGTAGTCACTCAACTGTTGCCCTCCAAACGTGGACGGCTGATCTGGATCAGTGTTGCGTTCGCTGTCTTTGCTGCAATCGAGATCAACTTCATCGCGCACGGCGGCGATTGATCGGAAACAATGATTGTCGTCCAAACGCAGGCCGCAACCGCCAAGAGTATAGAGGAGTATTGCTTAGTCCCGATGGCCTTCCGAGTCGAGTCTAGGTACATTCCCCGGCCGACTTCCGGCGAGACACCGAGTTGGGTGTTGGTCGAACAGCCCATAGCGCAACCCTATTTGAAGGACTATGATAACGACGAAGATCCCCGCGATTGGGCTTCTCGATTCGATCTTTCAAATTGGGTCATGATTTCTGCATCCGATGGAGCGAAGCGAGTTGGCGGCGCCATTATCGCCTTCGACACTATCGGAGTTGACATGCTCGAAGGACGCTCCGACCTCTCTGTGATGTGGGATATTCGCGTCGATCCGGGCTACCGACGCCGTGGGGTTGGCTCGACTCTCTTTGTCGAAGCGCTGAACTGGTCGCTCACTCACGGCTGCCGCGAGATTAAAGTAGAGACGCAAGACATCAACGTCGCTGCATGCAATTTCTACCAGCGGATGGGCTGCAGACTTCGCTCTGTTCACCCTGGGGCATATCCCACATTGCCTGATGAGATTCAGTTCTTGTGGTATCGAGAACTCTAATAACTTCGGGCACGTCTGATACCCATCATGTCTGAACTACTCACAATTACCCGGAGCCATCCCCTCGCCACCATCACCATGACACGTGAGACGAAGCGCAATGCGCTCTCGCCGGAGCTTATGCGCGAGCTGTCGCAGGCGTTCGACGAACTTGCCAGCGACCCGGACGTCCGCGTCGTGATCTTGACAGGTCAAGGCAATACCTTCAGCGCCGGAGCTGATCTCGCGTATCTCCAGAAGATTGCCGATAATGGCCCGGAGGAGAATCTCGCGGACTCGCGTGCGTTGCGCGACCTCCTGTGGAAGATATACACCTTCCCAAAGTTCACCATCGCGCAAGTCCATGGCGCGGCTCTTGCCGGCGGTTGCGGACTGGCCACGGTCTGCGATGTAATCTTCGCGGCTGATGATTCACAATTTGGCTACACAGAAACGGCCATTGGCTTCATTCCGGCGCTCGTCTCGGTGTTTTTGGTCCGTAAGATTGGCGAGCAACACGCGCGTGAACTTCTGCTATCAGCGCGACGTATTACCGCCGAAGATGCGTATTCTTTGGGACTCGCGCAATATGTGGTGCCCTGTGCCACACTCGAGGCGTCCGTGCAAGAGTATGCGCTGCAAGTCGCGAAGAACTCCCCAAGTGCTATTGCGCTCACCAAGTCCCTCCTCGCCGCGCAGCATGGTATGAGTCTCGAGGCTGGCCTGGAATATGCGGCCTCGATGAATGCGCTGGCCCGTGGGACCGAGGACACCCGCAAGGGTATTGCGAGGTTTTTGAAGAAGGGTTGAAGGCCCGGAATGGTCAGTAATTTATGCCTTGAGGCAGTATGGCTATCCTTCGTATTTTTGCATTTTGCTGAAAGCACACATGATTCTTCGCTGCTGTCTTCTCGTTATTGGTCTTCTCGCGTTAGGGTACCAAGCCTCAGCACAAACGTTGGATCCTTATCGTCGCATCAACGACCCGCTTGCGATCGCTGATCTCGGTGGGGCGGACAGCGGAAGTAATCTGGTAGCTTTCAAGACCGGCACCGACACGCTCGAAGCTTCCGATACCGGGTCGGGGATCATTCGTAGTCTGTGGGCAGTATACAGCAACGGGGCAGATCCCAACACAGACACCATGGAACTATGGGTCGATGACTCGTTGCTCGTCCATGGCTCGGTCAGAGATTTTTTTACCCTACCACATGGGCTCATTTCAGCGCCTTTCGATACTGCTTCTTCCGGCGCGGAGGTCTGCGAAGTGCAAATTCCCTTTCGTCGAAATTTTCGATGGACTCACCACGGGGAATGGCATTGGAGTTGTGCCATCTGGCAGCATGTCGATACTTCGAGGACAGCATTACCACGCCTAGGAAGCCCCGAACTGGCAGCGGATCATTTGACTGCAACTGCAAAATACGGAAGTTCTAACCGGTACAAAAGGATAAGCCCGACGAATTTCAATCTCCATGTGTCCCCAGGCGATACCGCAGTTGTTGTGAATCTCTCAGGACCAGCATATCTCGAGCAGATTCATTTGTCAGTCCCAGCGGCTAAGGCAACATTACTTGATCATCTCTGGATAAATATCTATTGGGATTATTCACCGAGTTCTAGTGTGTCAATGCTTCTCTCAGATCTGTTCGGCGTCTCCTCCGGTGGAAAGGACATTCATTCGATGTTCATCTCGGTCGATACTGCGGCTGGAAGCTACAATCTTACCTTCCCAATGCCTTTTAAGGTGAACGCCCGCATTGCGGTTGTAAATCTCAGCGAGAACCCTATCGATCTTAGTGGAGCTATAACCCATCAGGATACTGCATGGTGCTCATCGTGGGGATATTTGGGCGCGCAGTTTCATGTTACCCCAGAAATTGCATATCACATAATGCAACCAGTCCTCCACGCTAAAGGTAAAGGGCGGTTCGTTGGAGCACTGCTCGATGTCCCCTATCCTCACGCGTGGCCTTCGTATTTAGAGGGCGATGCTTACGTTGTGGTAGACTCCCTCCCCTATGATTTTCCGGGGATCTCGACGCACTATGATGGAATCGAGGACTATAGCAATTCAGGATGGTATTTCTTCACGCCAATGGATACACTCTTGTCGATGGTTCCGTTTTCCCTGCCATTTCGAGGCTGCCCCCAATGGCCAACCACTGTTTACCGATTTCACGTTAATGCGCCGTATAACTTTTCGCGTTCGATTGATGTCGATTTCGGCCATGGATTTTACGATGATTTTACCACTACCTACCGAACTGTTGGATTTTACTACCAGCAATGGACGCCCTTTTATCCATCCTCTGACACGATCACAGCCGGCAATATCTGGACTATCACTGGATCGGGGTTTGCGCCGGACACGAGCATCGCGGCGGTTCTCGATTCGGATACGATTTATCAAGGCAAAGCAGAATCCGATGGGAGGATTGCATTCAAGCTAGTGGTCCCAGCGTCGTGGACGATTGGTGACCACACACTTGCCGTCAATGGAATACTTAAGCCAGAGCGAATCACAGTCCTGAGTCTTCCAAAATTATTGTACATTCAGGATAGCGCGGGCCGCATGTTTGGCGAATCTGATTCGATTCAGCTTCGGGCATATGGCTTTAAGTCTGGTGAACAACTTACGCTTCTCCTCGGAGATAGTGTGTTCAAACAGACTCCGCATGTCGTCGCGGATTCTGATGGCGTTGTGCGACTGATTACGCATCTCCCTTGGGTTCCACAAGGTCGCCATTCTGTGAAATTACTACGCTCGACCGGCTCCTCAGTAATTTCCGATTCCTCATTGTTCGTCACAAGAACTATTAACTACGAATTCGAAGGGTTGCCTCAGGTTGAGGGTAACGAAAATTCCGGTTACAGCTATATTTCAATTTATGGCAAACACTGGAGCCAGGGAGCAATTCAATTCTGTTATGGGAACCACGAGCTCGGCAGGACTGTGGCATTTAATTTTGTTGTACCGTATGCAGACACATTCTCCACAGAAGTGTTCAGTACAATCGGAAACCGGTATGGTATCTATCGCACGTTCATCGATTCAACGGACCTCGGCTCCCATGATTGGTATTTGAATATGCCATGGGGCATTGTCTTTCCCGATTCTACTTTGCTTCCAAATACCTATCTCACAGCCGGACTCCACACAATCCGATTTGTTAGCGAAGGCTGGGATGACAGCGCCGTGGAGAATAGCATTGCACCAGATCATTTCACGCTTACGCCAATTTCACGCTTCGGAGGCTATTTCCAGAGTGTGCTCCCATCAGTACCAACCGAAGAAATCTCGATTTTCCCAAATCCGCTGGATAAGGAGAGCCTTTCGATCGCGGGTTTGCCCGATTCTCTCGACCGTATCCCGATCACTGTCTTTGATGACCTTGGCTCACCAGTCCATCGTGGGATTCTACTCTCGACAAGCGGTCCACGAACCCTCACGATACCTCCTCTCATTAACGGCCGATATTGGATAGCGATAGAAATGCCAGCGCAGACTAGACTGCTACCTTTGGTGCTTTTGCGTTAATGCCCAGTAGACGCAAGCTAATTGCGGAACATCTGAATCGCGGTGCACGATCGGTGCCAGGCAATTCGATTTAACACTGAGCCCACAATCGTTGTCAAAGCACAGTCAAATTCGCAACTTCGAATTTCGTCAACTTGTCAGGATATCATGCTATTCCGAGTGTACTTGGTGGTCGCTCTTATGTCGTTCGCAGCCTTCGACGTCAACGCTCAAACGCTGGATCCCTACCGCCGGATAAATGAACCGCTTGCGATTGCTGATTTGGGTGGACCAGATAGCGGGAGTATACTGCGAACACTCGTTGGACGGTATGATGGGCCGAAGGACTTGGATGGGTACGTTATATTGGCAGGCGATACCGGAGCGGGTATTCTGCGACATCTATGGGCGGTGTACCCGAATGGCATTATTCCACCTAGAACAAGGATGAAACTATGGGTAGATGACTCGGTTTTGATCGAAGGCACAACGACCGAGTTTTTTACATCCTTGCATGGGCTGATCGGCCCGCCCTTCGATACCGCCTCCGCCGGTGCCGAGGTACTTGAAACACAGATCCCTTACCGTCATAATTTTCGCTGGACTCACGATGGAGAATGGCCGATAAGGAATGCAGAATGGCAACACATCGATGCCAATCAATTGCCACGATTGGGAAGCAACGAATTTGATGGATATCTAAAAGCGGCAGATGCGAATTATTGGAGATCCAATCCATGGCCATCGGGCAGATCGGTTTCCTTTTTAACTAAGGTCGCCGCCGGCGACACACTTATTCTTGCCAATCTGCGAGGTCCCGGTTATATCCAAAACATTCATTTTCACTTTGATGCCCTCGATACCGCTCTACTACAACGTCTCAGGTTTTCGATTCATTGGGACAACTGCCCAGCACCAAGCGTTGATCTTCCGCTTGCGGATCTGTTCGGCATCGCCTTGGGTGCGCATCCGGTTCATGCCTTCCGCATTTTAGTCGATTCCGCAAACGGGACTCTGGATCTATCCTTTCCCATGCCATTCAAGGTAAATGCACTCATTTCTATTACCAATGGCAATTCAACAAGCGTGCAATTGGATGGCAACATTGCCTATCGTGATACAATCTGGAATTCCTCGTTGGGATACTTTAGCACTCAATACCACGTGACGACAGACATTCCATATACTGTCTTCCACCCGCTGCTGCATACGAAAGGCACAGGGCGGTATGTCGGTGCAATCTTTAATTTTCCAAATGCGCATTTGGCTTCTCCAAATTTCATGGAAGGTGATGGCTATCTCATGGTGGACTCGTTGCCTTATGACGTCCGGGGAGCCTCGCTGCATTATACTGGCACGGAAGACTATTGTGATGGCGGCTGGTATTACCTTGACACCTCTCAAGCCCAGCCTCCGATTCCTCCGCCGTCCTTCTCATACCCCTTTCGAGGTTGTCCAAATTGGTGCTACACGATGTATCGCTTCCATATTAATGCGCCCTATAACTATGCGAAGTCCATGGATATTGATTTCGGCCATGGATTTCGAGAGGATTATACCCAAACCTATCGCACAACCGCATTTTATTACCAGCGCTGGACGCCCTTCTATGACTCCAATGATACCATCACCGCTGGCAACCAATGGACCATCACCGGCGCGGGCTTTACGCCGGATACAGCGTTGGTCTTGATGCTCGACGCGGATACGATTTATCGAGGCAAAAGTCAAGCGGACGGTTCGATTCTCATTCGACTCATGGTACCTTCAAATTGGAGAATCAGTGATCATACACTCTCGCTCAATGGGATTGTGAAACCAGAGCCGATTACAGTCCTTGGAGCACCAAAATTGTTCTACATTCAGGATACCGCTGGCCGCGTATTCGGAGAACGGGACTCCATAGAACTCCGCGCCTATGGATTTTTGTCCCATGAACGACTCTCTTTGCTCCTCGGAGATACACTCTTTCAGCAAATGCCAAGCATCATGGCTGATTCTGACGGCGTCGTTCGGCTTAAGACACACCTCCCGTGGGTTCCGCAAGGACGATATTCCGTTAGGATGTTACGGGCAACAGGTGCCTCGGTCATTGCCGACTCCACACTGTTTGTGACGCGAACCCTCAATTTCGAATTCGAAATGTTGCCTGTAATTGAGGGCAAAGACGAGGCTACATACAGCTACATTTCTCTTTCTGGCAAGCACTGGAGTCAGGGCACAATCGAGTTCTGCTATTCATACCATGAGCGAGGGAAAGTCTTTGCGTTTCAATTTGCCGTGCCATTTGCTGATACATTTTCAACGACCGTTTTTAGCACGATCGGAGACCGCTACGGTATTTACCGTACCTACATTGATTCCACAGACCTCGGCTCCCATGATTGGTTCTTGGACGTGCCCTGGGGGACGATTTATCGCGACTCGACCATCCTGCCCAATATCTATCTGGCAGCTGGAACTCACACCATTCGATTCGTCAATGAGGGCTGGGACGACAGTGCCGTAGAAAGTAGTTTCGGCCCGGACAATTTTACTTTGCGCCCACTTTCCGGGTCTGCCGACTACTTCCAAGGCGTAGCACCGCTCACAGCGAGCGAGAGTCTCGCGATCTTTCCGAATCCGCTGGATCAACTGTCACTCTCGGTCGCTGGCTTACCCGATGCTCTTGGCAGCGTCCCCGCAGTGCTCTACAATGCAATCGGTCAAGAGGTCCTTCGCACGATCTTGCTATCCGGACCTCGGCAGCGAACATTTACCGTGCCTCAACTGCCGAATGGCAGCTATCGGCTAGCCATCGAATTGCCTTCGGGGAGATCGGTAATTCCTTTGGCTCTCCAGCGATAGGCCGAAGCCGAACGTTTCAGGCCACTCTCGGTACTGCCAGCCCACCGTGCGAGATGAGCGCAACCCGAGCGCTGGCGCCTTTTCTCGCCAGAGCATCATTCAGCGCCGCCTGAGCATCGTTGGTACATGCAAATCCGAATTTGGCGGGATCATCCGTGCCAGCACCATTTGTGACGAACGTTATACGCGACGCAACATCAATGACTTCACGAATGGCCGCGAGCCTAGCGCCGGTTTGCGGATGGTGGGATAGGTCGCCTGAACGGCTACTTGCAATGAGTCCTTCGCGCGTCTTCGTACACTGCTTGGCCAATTCGCCAGATAGCGCCGAAATTGCCTCGTTCAATGGCGCGACGCAAATGATCTCCCCGCCTTCCTTCAGGACACCGAGTGACGCATATAATGCATTCGCGGCCTGGAAAATATTCGTGTCAAAGGGATGAGGATCGATCACGACGATATCCGCTTTTTCAGGAATCGTGAAGTTCGTCATGCGGGCGGCGACATCCGCGCTGACGCGATAAACACTCTGAGGCGAGCCCGCGATGCAGGCAACGGTCGTGAGTGTCCTGTCCACCACTACATCCACGCAAAACTTGAAGGCCGGGATAAACTGGAGTAGACTTCGGACAAGCTTTCTGCCCGGATTGTCCGCATGGCCAAGCACGTCAATCGATGGCTGTTCAGCGGATTCCAGACATATTTCTCCCCGTGTGCTTTCGTTGGCAAGACCTGGGAAAACAAGTGAGCCGCCACCCGTAAATCCTTTGAAACGAGAGGGATACGTCCCTCCAATGCCAACAATTAGTGAGGCATCTCGAAGTCGTCTGTCGGCTATGACGCTCGTGACTCCGCCTTCGGTTCGTGCAGTCCCGAACGTGTGCCAACTATCATCCCGCGCGTTGAGCGCAGATTGATAGACGGCGAATCTCCGATGCATCTCGGCCCCGATTTTTCGGTCCACTTCGGCACCGGTAGATGCGCGATGGCCACCATTGGCAATAAGAACTGACACATTCGCATCCGGCACGCCGGCCGCATGAAGCGCCTGAACGACATGGTAAAATGGGAAGACCGTAGGCGTAGGCTCGAGCCCATCGTCAAGCACGATCAGCACGCGGTCTTCCGGAGTGGCAAGTTCTTCGAGGCGCGGGCTATTGACCGGGCTCTCGAACGCGTCGCGGAGGATCTTCTCGCGATCCGGATGTGCGGTTTCGAGCGGGCCATAGACCCCAATTAGATTGGCGTCGGGGATTTCGATTTCGCGGACCTTTGGGTAGTAGGTGTAGTAAAAGTGCATTGGTGCGAACCTGGATTACGCGGATTAAAGCGGATTACGCGGACGATTCTTCGGACTTTTCGAAGGCCGTCCTGGTGGAGTTCGGACCCCTATAACACAAGCATCCCCGTGTTACTTCCTGAAATCAATCGGGCGTCAAGCATCAATCCTAAAAATCGTCCGCGCAATCATGGTTTAGGAAACTTGCGCCAGCTTCTCCGCCCGCTCGGCCAGGCGCAATCCCTCGATGATCTCGTCGAGGTCGCCCTCCATAACGCCCGCAAGATTGTAAATCGTGAGATTGATCCTGTGATCGGTAAGGCGGTTTTGGGGAAAGTTGTAGGTGCGGATCTTCTCCGACCGATCACCAGAGCCGATCTTCGAGCGGCGTTCCGCGGCATACTTCTCTTCCGCTTCACGCTGCCGTTTCTCGTAAATCCGCGCGCGAAGGACTTTCATCGCCTTGTTCCGGTTCTTCAGTTGGCTTCGCTCTTCCTGACAACTGACCACGATCCCCGTCGGGATATGGGTGAGCCGAACCGCAGTCTCGACCTTGTTGACGTTCTGTCCGCCTTTACCACCGGAGCGGAAAATATCCGTGCGGACATCATTTGGATTGATCTCGATATCGACTTCTTCGACCTCCGGCAATACCGCCACCGTCGCCGCACTGGTATGGACGCGACCCTGAGTCTCCGTCGCCGGCACGCGTTGCACGCGGTGCACACCGGACTCGAACTTCATTTTGGCATAGACATCAGTGCCCGAAAGTGAGAACACAATCTCCTTGTAGCCACCCATACTGCCTTCGTTCGCGTCGATGACTTCGAGCTTCCATCCCTTCAGCTCCGCAAATCGGGAGTACATCCGGAAGAGATCGCCAGCGAAAAGTCCGGCCTCATCGCCGCCGGTGCCGGCGCGGATTTCGACGATCGAATCGCGCGAGTCATTGGGATCAGGAGGAATGAGCAGAAACTTAATTTCCTCCTCCATCGACACGCGCTTTTCCTCAAGGCCCCTCATCTCCTCTTCGGCCATAGCACGCATTTCTGGGTCACGGGTCTCTTTTAGCAGATCGCGAGCACCGTCCAGATCGCGGCGCAAACGCGAATATTTCAGGTAGGCGGCTTCCACTGGCTCCAACCCGCGCCGTTCTTTCGAAAGGGTGCGCAGCTTGTCCATATCCGAATTGACGGCGGGGTCTTCCAACTCCCGCTCCATCGCTTCGAACCGCTGGTGTACCTGAGTAAGCTTGTCGAGCAAGTCCATGACGGGCCGCTAAACGCCAGCCGGGTGGAGAATGTCCCGAGAGCTATCCTTGGAACGGAAATTGGACCTGTTTATAAGAATACTACTTTCGGTAGAACATCACAATGACAGCAGGGACTGGCGATTTGCTATTCCAATCAGTTTCTTCGTATTGTTTCCGGCATTGACTACTACCTTTTGCGTCTGACCACCAACAACCGGCTCCCGGCGCAACATGGTACTGGGTCGATGGACCAACACTCGAGAATCTTGCAGAATCAGGAGTGAAAAACTCTAAGCGCAACGAGTTTATCCACAAGGCCGCGGCACCTCCCTGCGAACTTCCAAATCGCTGACCATCCGCATTAGTAGTTATGTTCGATTCATCATAATTGTAAAATGCGTAGGCACTGTCTATCGACATGGCATCCATCGCAACTGTGCCGCTAATACCTTCGTTATCACGCGAGCTACTACTATTCGATGAATGACTATTGGGATCAAATGAGTTGCTGCTCGTTGAATGAGAAGTGGAGTGATGGAACTGATTTTCATTCCAAATGAGCGAATCCTGAGTAAAACTGAACGGTGGTGCATCGTAACAGGCTGCAGACCAGGACCCACGACCAACGAAGATTGTTGTTGCTCGATGAAATTGTGAGAACGCCGACAGAGTTAAGCCTGGAGGTGCCGTGACGTTCTCGGAAATCGAATCCGAACCCAGCAAGATCGAGTCCTTGAAAAGACTGGCCTTTACCCATATTGTGCCGAGTGCCGCAAAACCATGCGTGATGGTATTGGAGGTGGTATCCACTGTTGGAGTACCGTCGCCAAAGTCCCAAATCAGATGTGTACTGCCTCCAAAGAAGTTGTAAGTCGCGGTAAAAGTAACTGGACTTAGGGCGACGGTCGAAGGAGCCGTGGTCGAGAGCCCGATGGGAATCATGGTTACAAGCGCGGATGCGCTGGCAGAATCGCGGGAAACATGGCTCGGGTCTTTAAGGATAGCACGAATGAGGTGCCTGCCGGCGGATCTGAATGAGAGTGAAAACGAAGTCGAATTCCACATGTCACTCGACACAGAGTCCGCGTCCCACGCAATAATGTACTGACCTAACGATTTCAGCGATGGGAAATCGGCCGTGAAAGTGGTTGGTGTTTGGACCGGAACATAAACCGAATCGGGAGTTATTGACGCGACCCGTTTGATAGCGTCATTCGGAGAAATCACTTCATGGGAACAGGATACCAACGTCCCACAAAGGAACACCAATCCGATCGAAACGATGGCGAATCGGATCTTCATCTGGGCTAAGAACACTCTGAATCCCATTTTGTTACACCCGCCCTCACCTCATCACCACCACCGATCCCCTCGCCCGGCTCTCGCCATGTGCCGAGATGAACCGCACCACATACGAATATCGGCCCGAGGGAGCATTCGCAAGCTTCAAGTGATAATCGTGCGATCCCCTCTCTATGACAATCTCATCCTGTGAGACGAGCCGACCGAGTGCGTCCCATATCTGGACTTTGGCCGTACCGTTTTCCGCCGTTTGCAGGTGCAGCGAGGTGGAGTAGTCATTCTCCCCTGTCACCGGATTTGGTCTGGCGGGTGCCACGAGCAAAAGCGTCTTCCCTCCCATCTTACCAATCAACAAACTATCAGCACATGCCAGCGCAAGTGTGGACTGAGTCACGGAGCCATTTGTGGCGAGCGTGCAACGTGCATAGGTCGGGTCGCCGCCATTCAGCAGGACTGAATCGAGCGTGACGCGGAAGTCGTTTGTATCGGTTAGTGTCGCGCGTAGGCAAAAGTGTGCGATGGGGAATGTTGAATCCAATGACAGATCGCCCGAGCCAGTCAGATTGAAGGGCACAATGGTATTGCGTCCAGATGTGTAGGGCGTCTGCTGCGTGATCGTCAAACCTGACGACGCTGTTGCTTGTTCGAGATCAAAATTGTCGGTCGGGAAAATGAGTCTGCCGGAGATAGAGGTCAACCCCTTACCTCGAAAGTTACGGTCCGGCAAGATGTCGCCGCATACGTGCTCACCACTCGCAATCGCACTTTGCATGGTCAGGCGGAAGCTCACCGAATCGACAACGGGAACTGTGACACTCACGGGAATGCGCCAGGTCGAATCCGGAGCCACCCCGGCGAAGAAGATCACTGTGTCATACGCAATGCCGGGCACGAGGCCATTGAACGTGACATGGACCGAATCGGAATCGCCCGGAGCAAGCGGAAACGGCGGATACTTTCCTGACCCAAACACATTGAAGTTTCTATCCCATTGCGAGAGATTCCATCCCATTATATTCACAGGAATACACCCCGTGTTCTTGAAATGGATAATCGTATCGCGCGTGGCGCAGGCATGGACGATGCCAAGCTCCATCGCGTTGGAATCGATCGCGAGCTGTGGCACGGCTTTCGTGATCAGAGCCGCGACTGGAATCAGTGTATCGTGTGTCACGCCATCAGCGAAGTGGTAGCGGATACGGAACGAGCCGTTGTACGAACCCGCGAGGAGGTCTGCAATCGCAACGGTAACTCCGAGCTTGTACCCAACAATACGGCTTGGCAATGTTGAGTCGGCCCAGCTTACCAGTGCCGGACTGATATTTCCTTCGAGTGAGGCGCTCTCCACGGTCAGCGTATCGCATCCGGGATTCCAGATTTCGAATGAGATGGAGTCAAGCGGCCCGCAGTCGCGCCGCGCGGCGAACGTAATTGCGCCCGTGGAAAGTGTGGTGGCAAATTGTGCTCCGAGCACCAGTCCATCGCCGCCGTTCGTCGTCTTGTATACTCCGCCGCTGTTATCGAAAGCGTAAATCACACTCCCGCAACTCGTAACGGCAAAGCGGTGATCAAAATCATTTGCAGGACCGCCAATATATGCCCAGTTTGCTCCACGATCGATTGATCGATACAAACCCGGTTGGATGGCTGTTGTCTGTGATTGGAAGAAAAGCGCGCCGCCGCTGGTTTGAATATCGCCAACGGCTCGGAATGGAAGTGTATTTAGTACCGTCCAGTTTACACCATAGTCACTGGAATGGATTACTCGAGAGCCATTATTCGCTAAGTCCTCGCCGACCGCGAAGAAGTCTGGAGTGCCAGGAAACCCGGTGACTCCCCATGCCTCGAATGGCGGATTGAATGTTGTGGCCGATACCTGCCAGGTCTGGCCCCCATCGGATGTATAAGCCAGTTGTGGAAGTTGATATGGCGATGCCACGCCATGCAAATCATCCACAAATCCAAGACCATAATAATGGGTGGGCATCCGCGGGATGAAGTGGGCTCCGCCATCGAGGGAGATGTCGACTGCATCATCGGCAATCGAGAGTGCGTGGCTTGTTTCGCGCACTGATTTAACCGCGAAGGACTGGTTGAGTGCCGTCCAAGTCAACCCGCCATCGGTTGTATGCCACAAATACTGATCGCTTTGCTCGATCTCCAGTGCAGCCCATCCGTCCAGATGGTCCCGAAACCAAATATCATCCACTGCCGAGAACCCACCGCTTGGCACTGAAACAGAAGACCAGGTTGCTCCGCCATCGGTCGTCCGAAGGATTGGATTCGTGCTTCCACCGAAGCCGATGAATCCATTGAGTTCATCGAAAAAGAACGCACATTTGATGGGCCGGGGAAACGTGGCAATTTGGGTCCACTGCGCGTAAGCATCTGTGGGATGGAACGCGGCGAACAGGATCGCCAAAAATACGATTGCATTGCGACCGATCGAGAAGGGAATCCTCATTTACGAAAGAGTTATAAAGACGCCTTTATAACCCTTCGATAGACAAAAAGTTACATCATGCGCTATCGCATTAGTACCAGCGATCCCATCTTCCGGAAGGCACCGTTGGCTGACGTAAATGTGATTGCGTAATAGTATGTCCCGGCAGGAAACGCATTGAGATTGAGTGTTAGCTCAGCCGGATTCCTGCCGGCTATCGCAATACTTTGCTTCGAGACCGATCGACCCAATGCATCACTCACGGAAATTTCGGCGCGTCCATCGCAGGCGGCGCGAAGATCCAGGTCGGCTGTAAAGCCCGTTTGTGCCGTAACCGGATTTGGCTTTGGCGGCGCGATGAGCAGGAGCGGCTCGTTCCGTAACGTTCCGATCAGCAGGCTGTCGTTACACTGGATGGTAAGGCCTGTTTGCACTGAAGCGAGCATATTCGATTCGACACAATCCGCAGCATTTGGAGTGGCGCCACTCATCCGAAGCGAGTCCACGAAAATGTCGCCACCAACGGAATCGGCAACCACCGCAACGAGAGGTATTGAAAGTACGGGAATGGTCGTATCGAATTGAAAACCTCTCGCATTTGAAACCTGAAACGACGACCGGTTGTGACGCCCGATGCGCACACTGTTCCAGGCCAGCGTCGTGCCCGCCATCGAGGATGGCGCGACTATACTTTCGAAGGCATCGTCATAATAATCGAGCACACCCGAAAGTGAAGTGATCGCCGCAATACTCACATTGCGATCCGGATAGAGTCCCACTATTAGTTGCTCACCGGCCAGTACCGGCGTCTTCGACACCTTGAGCACGAAGTTGATGCTCTCGGATGGCAAAGACGTGGCGCTGACCGTTACGGTCCGAATAGGATTGACATCCGAGTTCGAACTGACAGTAACAGTAGCCTGAATTGGCCCGGAAACGGAGCCATCGTAATGAACGTGAAGCGTGTCGCTCTCGCCCGGCTTGAGCACGATGGGATCGATCCCCTGCTTGCTGAGTGTGAAGCCGGTACCAGCAATGTCGCGGGCAAAAATCGTGATCGCGGCGCAACCCGTATCGGAATACACAATGACCGTATCGCGTGGCGTACACGCGCTGATCGTTCCGAATGCGATCGCTGTGGTTTCCATTTTCATTGAACGCGGACCGCGCGATACCGTGAGAGTCACCGGCACAAGAGAATCATGCACTGAACGATCGGAAAGAATGAACTGGATATGCAGATTTCCCGAGTATGACCCTTCGACAAGTTGCGCAATACCAAGCGTGATACGAAGGGAATCCGTACCGATGATCGTGGCCGGCAACAGCTTGTTTGCAGTAGCCCGGAACGTTGGTGCAAGCGTGCCATCAAAGCTCAGAGCAGTGACGCGGGTTGTATCACAGCCGCTATTGAATAGAACGAACGATACAGAATCTGTGTGATCGCACTCGGTTCTTGGTGTGAAGCTCTGCGCCGTCAGTGGAGACTTCGATTCCAAAGTCGAGGTACCGGAGGTACCCGTACCGACGAGCGCGATGGTATCATCGATGTAGGTACCATCCATTAAGTATCGAATAATGGCCTGGCCGCTTTTGACGCTTTTGTCCGAAGGCTTAAATCGGATGTGCAGTGCGAGCCCGCTCCCCTCTGCAACCGTTGCGGGCAGCATGCCAGCATCAAGAAGCGTAAAACCATTGCCGATCTGAAGACTTTGCAGTGTAATGGCGCTGCACGATGTATTGCGGAAAATAACCGTCGTATCGTAATACGAGCAGACCGAGACGGCGCCGAAATCGAACGCTCTCGCGTATGAAAAGCTACCGGCATCGACGCCCGTGCCATCGAGTTGCATCGTGACAGTACTCGCTGAGTCGAGATACTTGATATGGAGCGTCAGCGTCCCGTGCTTCTGGCCGATCACCTTCGGTGCAAATCGGATCTTGAACACATTATGAGTGCCCGGCAGAACGGAGATGGGAAATGCAATCGATTGACCGTTGGTATCGAGCAACGACCAGTCCGCACCATTGAGATCCACTTGTGTAATATCGAGTTTGTCGCAGCCCGAGTTGGTAATCGAGACGGTGCTATCCATGCTCACGCAAGTCGCGAGGGAATCGAATTGCATGGGCAAAAGTGACGTGAGCGGCGACGTGTACCGCCCCGAAAGTTCGAGTCTAATCTTCTCATTCGTGTCGCGTCCCTGGAAGTGCATCTTTAACTGCAGAGAGTCCGAAATAGACTTCAAACCATTCGGCAATGCGCCAAGTCGGAATCGGAAGCTGGTGTTTGGGGCAATAATTGCCGGAAGTGTGAGCTGTTTTCCAGATGTGTCAGTGATCGACCAGGCAGACAGAATCGAAAGCTGTGCCTTGGTCAGACGTAGCGTGTCACAGCCAAGATTGGTAATAGAAAGCACAGTATCATATGCATAGCAAGGCGAGATGGAATCTGCACGCACGGCACTCGTGCTGAGTGAGTACTGTGCCGAATTGGAAAATGCCCGCAACTTAACCGGCAAAAACACCGTGTCGAACCGGTTCAGGTAGGTTGTGAAATAGATCACACGGAGAATGGCGCTATCTGAAGCGGTCGAATCCATCATCCGGATCGGCCGCCAGCCCAGATCCAGCGAAACCGAATCCTTCGGATTGATTACCCAGTAGGGTGTTGGAATGCTGTCGAAAAACACCGCCGAGGTCTTCCATGGCGTTCGGACTGTATCGATGATGCGCAGGTCCTGAATAAAGATCGCCCCGTAATTCGTGTTATGCAGCCAGTAGGTGTTCCGAGTAGAATCACAAATGGCCGAGACCATCGGCCGAAGCGTATCTTTATCAATAAAGACGCACTGCGGAATTTGATATCCATCTCCGCCATCGATGGTCTTATAGATGTTGCCGTAGTTATCGAATGCATACACCACGTCTCCGCATCCCGTCACAGAAAACCGTGTGTCGCAATCCTCATTGGGCCCGCCAACGCTCTTCCACGTGTTGCCGGTATCCAGCGAACGATACAAGCCGGAATCCGCTCCGGGAATCGTACCAGAGTTCTGGATATAGATAAGATTATCGACACCAGCAATGTGGCCGGTAGTTCGAAACGGAAGCTTCGTCGCCCCTCTCGTCCACAGGCCGGGATAAAAGGGCTTGGTTCTGTAAACGAAGGATCCACCACCCGGAATACTATCCTCTGGCACTGCGATGAACATCCCACCCTTTCGCCATGGATAGACACTCCAAGCTTCATGCAAAAAGTTATTCGGTACACTTGGCTGGGTCCAGTTGATCCCTCCATCAGCAGTATAGAGGAAATAATGATTTTGATCCGCGGTGCATGCTCCGACCAGACTATTGATAAATCCGAGGCCATTCAGCCGCGTGCCTTGCGTAGTCCACGTCGCTCCAGAATCGGTTGACCTCCAAATACCCAGTCCATTTGATTCAGTAACAATGGTCTCTGCAGGCGTCTGCCACACACAACCTGGCGATTGCATGGACGTTACCGTGGTGATTTGCACCCAGGTCGCACCGCCATCGGTCGAGTGCCAGAGCACCCCATCGGTCAGGTCATGCTGCCAATCCATCGTCATCCAGCCGGTCAATGAATCACGAAACCAGATATCGGTGACCCGATGGGTCTTGCCAACAGTCAGCGCAGGCTTGAATGTGACAGCACGCCAGTTCTGGCCACCATCGGAGGTCCGGAGCACAGGCGTGACTGATTGGATCTGATAGCCGATAAATCCGTTCATCGGATCGAAAAACCAGGATGCAGTAATGGGATCATTTCCCGGAACGGGATGAAGCTTGGTCCAGGAGGCATCAGCCTGGCGCGAAACCAGTACTGCCATCAAGATAATCGGCGAATAGCGAGACAACAATCGGACAAGCATCAGATCGAAATTAATAAGAACAGCGCGACGCACTAGCGACACCCGCCGGCGCTGGATTGTTCCACCCCATACGAAATCGTGCGAGCGCCACACAACATTGACACATTCACGACAAATGGATCTCAGACGCTCTAAGCACCCACGAGGTCACTCGACAGGTTTCTGGAGTTCGACGAAGACAGTCCGCGAAAGGAACCGGCCCTCTGGCAAATGATTGTCGATGAGGTTGATCATCCCCTCGCCGCGTGTTTGGAACTCCACCGAGGTGGTATGCGAGCCCAAAGCATCACGGAGAGCGGACTCGACATTCTTCGCTCGTATCTCGGAAAGTTGAAGGTTGTGCGTGCGCTCCCCTGTCAGATCTGTATAGCCCAGGATGACAATCTTATCGTTCGGCGTGATGGAAGAAGCGATCTCGCGGATGATCCGGCGAGACCGGTCGTCCAAATCCGACTTGTCAAAATCGAATGTAATGAGATTGTAGTGCTCGATGATCTTATCCAGCACGCGCTCCTCGCGTTTGTGTTTGATGGTGACAAGCTCGACGTGGGCTGTGTCGCTGGCCTCAAAGGTCGCACCTTGATCGTCTTTGAGCCTCATGGTAGCCACAAGCGGTGTATCGGTGCGGGGAAGATCGGTTTGAACTGGCGTCCAGTCCTGCACGGGAAGCGCGCCATTGAAGTGGACGAACTCCCGGCTGCCTTGTGTAAGCAGTACGTCGTTTTGCACCAGCGGATAGCGGGAGGATTCCGTCGCGCGCATCCGTATTTTCGGCGGATTCATCGTGCGGTCTACCGTCTCCACGGTAAGTGGATCGAGGAAGCCAGGATCGTTCGAAGTGATTTCGACTCGTCGGTTCTCGTCGGCACCATCGTTCGTGCTACTGCCAGACGCATTCTTTGGCAGACCTTCCGTAGCAATTTGAATTCGCTTTGGATCGATAGTCCAAACGCTCGCAAGATAATTTCTTACGGTTTCCGCCCGATCCCGCGCGAGCGAACTCATCGCGGCCTCAGTGCCGGCCATTGCATTGGTACCGGTCAGGGTAATCGTTGTCGTTGGATTTTGTCGCATCCGGTACCCAACGATATTGAGCGCCTCATGATATACTTCCAATGATGTCTTTCCGGAAAGACTCTTGGGATCGAAGCTTGCGGCGTCGGAAGCCCTCAGTTGGTGATAGCGCGTGGGGATGATTGCACTGCCATCGCTGAAGAACACGTAATTCAGGGTTGGATATGCTTCGCGGCGCGCAAATTCCTCCACTCGCAACTGCGGTTCGGCGAATTCGTGCTCGTTGCCCACTGAATCACGCGCGACGCCGGCAATATGGATAGTCCCCGTGATTTCACTCTTCGGTTTTTCCGGAGGAGGAGGTGGTGGTGGTGGTTCGTGATGGATTACGGCCAGTTCTTGCTCGTGCGCGACATTGAATTTGATTGCGGCTCCGAGTGTCACGGACATAATCCGCCAAGAGTAATCGGAACGGATACTCGTGATGGGATAGGTAAATGAAAGTTCGGGCGCCAGAACAACCTTTGGGGATAGCGGCAGATCGATCGAGGCACCAAGCGTTGCCGATGCTATGATGCTGTTGCTGTTCGCGATCTGTCCGCTCTCGAGCGTGCGCGTGCCGGAGCCATTTGAAAATACTGCGCCCGGCGGATCAGTAATGATTTCCGTTCGCGTTGCGTCACGTCGGAGCAGATAGCTCGCGCTGGGTCCGCCGATCAGGAACAACCGCGCAGTGAGAGGATATTTGAAGAAGAAATCGAGTCCGAGCGCAAGAATACTCGCATCCAGATGATGGACCCGCGATGTCGCGACCAATGGACTATCCACCTTGGAGACATCCCGCATATTGGCATTATCTGTAGCCGGCGTGGTGATGAGCGCGCCGAGGCTCGAGAAGTGCAGCCGTGGCGCGATCCAAAACGAAATGCTTGGCGCTCCCAGCGGTCGCTCGTAAGTCAGAAAGCCGCTTGGTAAGATACTCGTCCCGCTTTGGAAAATGCCACAGATCGTATCGTTGCGATACACCGGCAAGTTCAACTCGTGCAGATTGAACGCACCCGTCAAGCCGCCGCCAATATAAATCGGTGGAACCTGAGCCCGGACTTCCGTGGAGATTACGGCCAGCAGAGCAAGCAGCAATACTCGACGAACCCGGCGACAGGCGTTTCTCAAGATATCCTCCGGTCGTTGATTTTCATTCGTCATAGAATATCCGGCAAAACTACGACCCTTTTGGCACCTCGAGCGGGCGCTCGCGGTGGGTGAGGATCCAATCCCCATTTTCGGTCAACGCCTCGCGGCCCAATTCGGCAATGAAGATACGCGCACGTTCGAATGCGCCAGCCGCCAACAAATCCTCCAGGTGCGTTTTCGCCCGATGATAAAACACGCTCATCCGATCGTATTGTTTGGCATGTTCGGAAACAGCATTGCGCTGCAAATAACTGTGAAGCATCGCTGCACCGACTGGTAACATCGCGACGGCCAGAAGGAGATAGACGTTCGCTTCGCCGATGAGGATTTGCACGACGCCAAGGGCGAGTCCAAGCCCGAAGAGCGTAGTGATCCAGCGGTCCGCTTTATGATGCCAGTCGTGATTGCGATGTGCGGCCTTTGCAAAATATCGCGCCTGATCCTCGACCCAATACTGCAGGACCCTCGAGAGGCGTTCGCGTTCGACTTCCGGCGTGGCATCGTCCAGCTTTGCAATCGCGGAGGTCTCGGTCATCGAGCTGCGGACGGCATTCCGGATCCAGTCGAGTTCGCTCTTTTGCTTACGCATGTAGTAATCCGCGACGGAATCCTTGAGGCCGGCAAGCTTCCAAAAAAACTGGACTCGTAGGCCTTCCGCCAGCGCGCGATAATCGAGATACTTAACCTGATAGCCACGCGCCGATGCCCACTTGACGACAAGAAAGATCAGGAAGAACATGACGAGGTACATGACCATCACGCCCTCCAACGGCAATGGGCCCGCATACAATTCGAAAAAGAAGGCCGCCATGAAGAAGAACCCGAGCATCACCTGCATGGCAAGTAAGGTCCGTTTCTGGAACCGCTGACTCAACACGTCAGCAATCGCGTAAAAATCGAGTATTTGCCTGAGCATCGGCGAGAGCATGTGCTGAAGATGCGATGGAAACAGATAGTCCTTGCTTTGGTGGGTATGCTCCTTCAGTTCATGCGCGTACCGGATCGCATCCTTGTTGAACATCTCCATGCGCTCATGAATATCGCGTTGGGCCTGCTCAGCTTCGGCCAGCGATGCAAATCCGGGTGGATACAATCGTTGGACGGAGAACGGACGACCCACGGTTTCCTGATTCGCACGGCGTGGTGTCACAATATGGAATACGGGCCCGCTCTCCGGGGCGTCCAGTTCGCTATGGGGCGGGGCCAATGGTTCGGGAACACCTTGCAGCCGAAACTGTACGACCTGCGAAGTACCGCCGACAAGGTTGCGTTGCACCCCATCCCACAGCGCAATCAGTACCTGGCTATGGGTCGCGAGATATGCGCCCAACTGGGCGTACTGCATGTCCCGCGCGGGCCCTCGCTTACTGATGTCGCTCGTTGTGTGCGGCGCCATGATCGGGAGCTCGAAAGCATGCTCTGCTCGATCGAGCAATTCGCGAAATTCGAGTAAGGACTCGTCCTTGAAATCGAGTTCGTATAGTTCACGGGGCATCGGAAGAACGGCGATCAAGCGCAGTCCTAACTCCAGCGCAAGATGCGCTGCCACGCGGTCGGCGCCTTCAGCGAGGCCCGAGAGCATGATAAACGACGTAGAGGGATAATGTGCCGAGATCTGCACGAACTGCTTGCGGAGTTCATCCTGAATCTTTGTATAGTCCTCCGGTAGGAGATCCCGGTGGCCAGTTACGCCAAATATAATTGGCAGCGGACCATGCGGTACATGGTCCGAAGAATCGGAATGTCTCTCGTCATCATGGAGCTCCCGACCCACGTACTCTTCGAGGACGCTTTCGGCCGAAGTGCAGTCCTCAGAGACTGCTATCGGCTCGCTCGTGGGGGCGGCAGACACAGCACTCTTCATGTCCAGCATGCCGTCAATGCTTTCCCGGTGGAGGTGGGGTTTGGCCCGGGTTATACCCACCTGTATTAAAGCCCGGCTGAGTGGGTTGCTGCGGCATTCCCGGTGCCTGTGGATTCGGAAGCGGATTCTGTCCAGGCACCGGAGTCCCGGGGGTAGTCCCGGGCTGCATGCCAGGTGGGGTAGCAGGTTGCGTACCGGGAGGAGTCGCTGGAGCGCCGGGCTTACCTTGCTG
Organism: Bacteroidota bacterium; assembly: GCA_030706745.1. Taxonomy (NCBI): domain Bacteria; kingdom Pseudomonadati; phylum Bacteroidota; species Bacteroidota bacterium. The sequence continues at coordinate 76,603 of JAUZNX010000008.1, read as the reverse complement.
GATCAATGGCGTTGAGAGCAGCTCGTTCTCGATGCCCAACTTTCGCGCGACCGGAATCGTCAGATCGTACTTTGAATTCGTATAGAGCAGCACGACATCGCGCGAAGACCGGTCGATCACATAATCGAATCCCAGTTCAGCGGCAATTTCTTTGATCGCATTTGCGAGTTTGTCATAAGCAGGCTTCATGAGTTGCTGCTGTTGCGAGAACAGCTCGCCTCCGTTCTCATCGAACTTGGAGTGCCGATACTCGTCGAGCCGCTTGCGCAAGGTCGTCAGATCGAGTTCGGTGGCGTTGCGCTCGGCATCGGTCATGATGAGCTTGCGCCGATCGTAGTCCGATTGCTTTCGGTCAATCTCACTCTGCATGGTATTGGCTTCCCTGGTCCAGGTGCCGACCAACTGCCCAATCCGGGTCTCAGCGTCTTTCGCCTCGGGCATGCGCTTGAGCAGCTTGGAGGCGTCGAGATAGGCAACTTTGGTCTGCGCCTCGGCATGTTGCGGAAGACCGGGTAGCAGGGCACAGAAAAGTAGAAGAGAAGAAAGACGGAGGATGAATCGGAGTTTCGTCATCGCAGGCTCGGTTGGTCTATGTTCATTGTGATCGTTTGTCTCTGCGCTCCGCGCGTACGCGTGAGCGGGAAGCCAGTTTCTAATCCGAGCCGAAATAACGAGGGCGCGGCTGCTTATAAGTAAAGCAGCCGCGCCCTGAAAAAAGTCCCTTTACCCAAGCGTTTTGTACTTGGGGATGCGAAGTTATTTCGCAGCCTGTGCCTTCAGGTAGTCCTGGAACTTGGTGGTGATATCGACGGCATCCGCAGTATAGACGGTACTCGATTTCTGGAAAATGATCTCGAGCTTGTCCTTCTTCGCATAGGCGGCGAGCGTCGTCTGAAGCTTCTCGTAGATTGGCTTGAGCAACTGCTGCTGAATTTGAGCGAGTTCTCCCTCTTGTCCAAACTTCGCAGTCTGGAACTTGGTGAAGGATTCCTGGAGCGTCGTCAGGTCGTCCTGAGCCTTCTTTTTGAATTCTGGCGTGCCGGTCTCTCCGACCTTGGAGTAGGTATCGAGCTTAGCCTGATACTGTGTCTGCATCGTCTTGAGCGTATCGAGCCAAACCTGGCGCTGGGCCTCGAGCTTTTGGTTTGCAGCCACGACTTCCGGCATGCTATTCAGGACGGCCTGTACATCGACCACGCCCATCTTCTGAGCTCGCAGGCTCGTGCCCGTGCTAAGGCTCATTCCAAGAACGGCGAGACCAATAAGAGCCACGCGTTGAACAAATGTTGTCATGTTGTCTCCGAAATTGAAAAATTAAATGAGTGTGTTCAAAAAATGAGAAAACGCAACGGCGCGAGATTTTCAAAAAGAACAGTCGGCTGTTGCGCAAAAATCGGGTAGCACAAAGCCTCACTACCCCGAAATGATTCCAATTTCAGCGCCCTTACGGGAATCATATCGCCTTTGTTCCAGTAGCAGGAGCACATTGGATAAGTCCGTTCTCCTCACGCCGATGACTCGCCGCGAAAACCTTTGGGTGGGCGCATTTGCTCTTTTCGCGCTCATTCTCCGAATTCCGCTCGCCTTTCGACCACCGGTGGGAATTGCGCGGACCTATGGAGACGATGCTTTCTACGTCCTTTCCGTGGCTCGGAATCTCGCGGCCGGCCTCGGGCTAACGGTCGACGGGCATCATCTGACCAATGGCTTCCAGCCGCTGATCGTTTTGCTCTATACACCGTTCTTTTGGCTTTCGGGAGGCGACCCATGGCTCGCCGTTCGATGGACCGTCGTGCTCAATGGCCTGATCGCCGCCGCTTCGGTCGTCGTGGTAGCAAGCGTAGCACATGCTATTTCTGGTGCCAAGAGCCAACGGCAATTTACGGCACCCATCATCGCTGCATTCCTTTGGAGTTGCTCTATTTCTCTCTTCCATCAGACAATGAACGGGCTCGAGACGAGTCTCTACTCGCTATGCCTCCTTGGTGTCCTGTGGTGGTACATCGAGCGGCCGCACTATCCGGTCATTCTTGGAGTGTTGTTGGGTCTGGCGACACTTGCCAGAATCGATGCCGCTCTGCTTGCCGCAATCATTGTTGCGTTCGATTTTTGGCATCGGCGCTATCAGTCCGGGGCTGTGATTGGATTGATGGCATTCCTCATCAGCAGCCCATGGTGGATATATAACGTTCTCTATTTTGGGAGTATGATGCCGACGAGCGGTCAGGCCGGGCAAGTCTGGCCCAGCCAGATTCAGGACAGCATTTCGCGGCTGATTCAAACCCTGGAGAACATTGCACTTGTACTTGGCTACCTGCCTGACGGCCTGACGCTGACCGAACGCATCCTGGCGGGACTTGCAATTGGTGCTGGGATTCTTCTTGTTGTGTGGAAAACAAGAGTGCGCCAACGGCTTCAAGAATCAATCTCCGTTCACAAGTTTCTTCCTTTCGCTCTCTTTTGCGGCGTACTCGCGATCTATTATACTTTTTTCTTCCACTTTCCACACTTTATCACACGGTACCTTCAGCCACTGCGCATCCTCTGGCTTGTTCTTGTTGCGATTTCCCTGCCGGCAATTCTGGATGCGTACGCTGAGGCAACCTCAATCCGGCGACACGTTGTCGGGACGTTGGCCGCCATCTTCCTCTTGGGTTCACTTGCGTTTTGTGTGAATCGATATTGGGCCGTGTATGATAAATCCCGGCAAATGGAGTTCTATGATATGGGACAATGGGCGGCCAATCATCCGACTGACAAGATCGGGATGCTCCAATCCGGGCTCGCGAGTTTCATATCGCCGAATGTGATTAATCTGGATGGAAAAGTGAATGCCGAGGCACTGACAACTCACATCGCAGGTCGTTTGCCGAGGTATATCCGGAATGAGAAAATCCTCTACATTGCTGACTGGAAGCCTTTCATAGAAGACGTTTCGGATATGTGCCGGAGGGACGAACTCTTTTTCGACTCTATCGGTATGGTGGGTCGCATTCAGATTATGAAGCGGCGGGATGGAATTACGAATGAAGAAGTACGAATTACGAATTAGGAATCGCCACTTGCGGATACTTTTTGTGGGTTTCTTTCTACTTATGAAATCTCTACTTGCAGTTCTATGTGGATTAGCTTTTGCGACCACTGTTTCCGCTCAACAACCACGTCTTACTCCCGAGCGGCTTCGCACATATCGTTCGCATGAGATTGAGGAGGCGATAAAGGAAAAGTCTCGATCGGCCTTTCCACAAGCGGAGGCTACCGAAAAGTCTGGCAGTATGAGGCCCGAGGCCATCGGCGAGGCCAGAATCAGCACTAGCACGCCGGAATCCGAAGTCCACGCAGCCGTTAACCCCGCCGATACGACAAACATCGTGATCTCGCCAATCCACAATGGCACCACGTTCGGCATGCCGATCTACTACACGAAGAACTTCGGTCAGACTTGGCTGAAGAGTGCGTTCACGCCGAATACGGGTATCTCGCCCGCCCCGGTTATTACCGGCGGTGGCGATCCCGTTCTGGCATACGATGCGGATGGCAAAGTTTACATGACTTGGATCGATACGTACCAGTTCGGACAGATAAACGATACGGTCCATTGGGCGATGTACTGGGCATCCTCCACCAATGGAGGACAAACCTGGCAGCGATCTGCAACTCCGACCGTTACGACATCATGGACGAAGTTTGTAGATGTGTATCACACCGCGCTCGATACTTCGTCGGGACCCGACGACAAACAATGGATTACGGTTGATCGCACAAATTCCCCGTACCATAATACGCTCTATGTGGCGTGGACCAAGCTGAACCAAGACAGCCCGGGTGTGATGTTGGCTCGCAAACTTCCCGGCGTTGACTCGATGGAGCGACCGGTGCGGGTTTCCTCACCAGACATCATCAAAGTACAGTATACCAGTATCGGAGTCGATGCGAAAGGAGGCGTGCATGTCACCTTCATGGGTTCGACAGACTTGCAGACCTTCGGAATCTACCATGCATATAGTTCGGACGGCGGCAAGACGTTCAAGACCGAAGTGAAGATTGCCGATGCCGACGTTCCAGGTCAATCGGCCGATGCCACCGGAGAGTTACTATTGGGGATTCGCACGAATGGAAACTACCCCTCTCCCCACCTCTCGATCGATACTGCGAAGACCGGAAATCTCTACATGGTCTGGAATGCCCTCGGCACCACGGATGATCTGGGCCATGGCAACTGCATCTATTTGTCGCGCTCGACAGACAACGGCCTAACCTGGAGTGACACGATTCGGGTCAATCGAGATTCCGTCTGGGATAACCCGATCGATCATTTCTATCCGAGCATTGCAGTCAACGGACGAGGAATGATTACGGTCACCTGGTATGATCGCCGGGAAGACCCCAATAATCAGATCACACGCTATTACATGGCGCAGTCATTCGATGCGGGACAGACCTGGATCAATGCTCCGGTCGCCGCAAAGCCGATGGACTTCGTACACGTGCAAGATAAGAATGGAGGACCGTCAGTCGGATTTGGCATTGGCGAATACACCCAGGTGCTCGCAACGCCATATTATACCATCCCCGTTTGGACAGATGACCGAACCGATGATGGAAATCTCCGAATTTATGCTTGCTTCATTCCGGCAGGAACGCTGCCAGCAGTGACAATGAGCGGTGTGACACCCGATCGCACCACAACGATCACCGGCGGAATTGAGCTCATCGAACCCTATCCGAATCCGGCGCAAGCATCGATCAAAACCGGATTCCGGTTGGCCGAAGGCGCGCACACCCGGTTGCTCGTCACGAACATTCTGGGCGAGACCATCGCCTCTCTCTTCGACGGCAATTCTGAGGCCGGGGAGCATGATTTCGCGTTCGATGCCACTCGCTTGCCGAATGGGACCTACTACCTCAATCTCGAATCCGGCCAGGGATTCGTGCGACGGGCATTCTCGATCACTCATTAAACGACCGCCCGTGCGTTAGCGCGCGGGCTTTCGTTTCTTCGATTTCGGAATGGCTGTATGCCTTAGTGACGCCTTCTTACGCAAAGAAGGAATTCGCTTCGCCTGAGCCTTCTTCGAAACAGCGAGCTTCTCCGCCGGCGTCTTGAGATCAAACACCAACGGGACAGCTTCATCTACCACCGAGATGGGGATAATATTCAGCCCGTCCTTAACGCGGTTCGGTATCTCCGAAAGCGTGAGCATGTTCTCGGCAGGAATCAGAACGGCTTTGATACCGGCACGCTTTGCGGAAAGCAGCTTCTCCTGCAATCCGCCGATGGCCAGCACATTACCGCGCAATGTGATCTCACCAGTCATTGCGATGTCGCCGCGGACCGGCTTGCCAGTTACGGCAGAGATCATCGCCATCATGAGCGTAATACCAGCAGATGGGCCATCCTTCGGAATCGCTCCTTCCGGCAAATGCACGTGAATCTCTTTGCGCTTCGAGAAATCCGCCGGGACTTTCAACTCTTTGTGGTGCGCGCGGATATAGGTCAACGCGGCCTGTGCCGATTCCTTCATCACGTCGCCAAGTTGTCCGGTGAGTGTCAATCGCTCTGTACCATCGATGAGCACCGCTTCGACCGGTAGCACATCGCCACCGGTGCTGGTCCACGCCAGACCCATGACGGCGCCTACTTTTGGCCCGAGCTCGTTCTTCGATGTGAGATACTTCGGCACGCCAAGATATTCTTCGAGCGATTTTGGCGTCACGACCACTTTGAAACCTTCGGGGACCGTTAGCCGCACTTGTGGTACCTCTTCGATCTCCAACTCCTTAACGGCCTCACCATCATCCTCCACCTTGAGAATGCCGTGCTCGGATACTTTAACCGTGCTGAGCACTTCATCGGATGCGTGGCCGTTCGTCACCGGTGTCGTCTCGGGTGTTGCGACTTTGTACGCATCGGTCACAATCGAGCGCGCGACTTTGCGGCATACGCGGGCGATCTGTCGCACGAGATTGCGAACGCCAGCCTCTTCGGTATATTGACGAATGATGCGGAGCAGCGCGGCATCTTCGAATTGCACGGCGCCCTCTGGCAATCCATGCGCACGCAACTGATTCGGAATCACGTGCCGCTTCGCGATCTCCAACTTGTCGTGTTCCAAATAGCCGGGAAGCTCAATGACCTCCATTCGGTCGGCGAGCGGCAGTGGGATGTTATACCGCACGTTCGCCGTCGTTACGAAGAAGACATTACTCAAATCGTACTCGACTTCCAAGTAATGATCGGTGAACGTGTTGTTCTGCTCGGGATCGAGCACTTCGAGCAACGCAGAACTTGGATCGCCACGGAAATCCATCGACATCTTATCGACTTCATCGAGTAGCACAAGCGGGTTCGTCACGCCGGCTTTCTTCATCGACTGCACGATCTTGCCAGGCATCGAGCCGATATACGTGCGACGATGGCCGCGAATTTCGGCTTCATCGCGCACGCCGCCGAGTGAGATGCGAATAAACTCACGGCCAAGCGCGCTCGCAATCGAGCGGGCGAGCGATGTCTTCCCCACGCCGGGCGGACCGACGAGGCAAAGGATCTGTCCCTTCATCTTCTCGACCAAGTTTAGCACCGCAATGTGTTCGAGGATGCGCTCTTTCGGTTTTTCGAGACCGTAATGATCGCGCTCCAGAACTTCGCGGACGTGCTCGATATTCAGATGGTCGCGCGTGCGCTTTTTCCACGGCACCTGCGCCAGCCATTCGAGATACGTCCGAATCACGGTCGCTTCGGGCGACATCGGCGGAGTCTTGCGAAGCCGTTCCAACTCTTCATCGGCGCGCGCGCGAGCCCCTTTCGGGAGATTCGCCGCGTCCAACTGCTCGGTCAGCTTCGAAAGCTCGGGGTGCTGCTCTTCGATGTCCTCGCCCAGCTCTTTTTGCAGCACGCGAATTTGCTCGCTCAGGAAATACTTCCGCTGCGATTTCTGAATCGTCTGCTGGACTTTCTCGTCGATCTCGTGCTCGATCTTCAGGATGTCAAGCTCCGTGGCAAGCAGTGCGCTTAAGTGCAAATACTGATCGCGCACATCGGTCATTTCGAGTATGTGCTGCTTACTCTCCAAATCTTTCGTCAGATGTGCCGCGATATAGAACAGCTTGCGGCGCGGACCATCATTATCCGTGCTGGAGATATTCTCGAACGCCATCAGCACTTCCTGCGGCACCGTGCGCGACTGCTTGACGTATTGCCGGAACAGCTCGCTCGTGTGGCGCGTCAGCGCTTCGAGCTCGGGTGCAGGGACGTCCGTCGCGCGCAACAGCGTGAGCTTCGCCTCGATGTGACCCTCGGCCGTTTCGTACTCGAGGGCCATCGCTTGCTCCAGACCATCGACGAGGACTTTCATCAGGCCGTTGGGCAGGCGGATGATCCGCGCAATGCGGGCCAGCGTGCCAAATTGATACAGCGCAGACGGACGGGGATCGTCCTGTAACGAATCGCGTTGCGCGACCAGAAACAAGTAACGCTCGCGGCTCATCGCGGCACTCACCGCGCCCAGCGATGACTCCCGACCCACCAGCACCGGAAAAATCATGTAGGGATAGATCACCACGTCCCGGAGCGCGAGCACGGGCACGCGGTCCGGCACATCGAGCACCGGCTGCTTGATCTCGCTCGGGACGGCCATGTCCTCGACCGCCGTGGCCATTGCCATCGCAACCTCGGGCTGCGGCGCGTCCTTGAGTTCTACGGTCTCTTTCGCCTTCTTTTCTGTCTTTTTCTTTGCCATACGTATTCTTGAGGCCCCCTAACAGCGATGGGAGGGAAAAAGTCTGTGGGGATTGGGGGCGCTGGTATTCAACTGTGCCCTCATGGCTTTGGAACAGTCCTCGTTCCGCGCGGCGTTGGTTTATCGATGCAACACAACTTTACACTCGAATACTGGGAAGAAGATGGCTGGCTCGTTGGGCAACTCCGCGAAGTGCCCAGTGTCTTTTCTCAGGCTAAAGACCTCCCCGAACTCGAAGCAAACATTCAGGAAGTCTATGCCCTGCTTTTCGAAGGTGCTTAGAAGTTAGGACTGCCGAAGCGGTTAACTCTCACCCACCGCCGGGAAGCAGGTGCCCATGATGGGTCATGACCCGGTACACAGCAAATTTCCATACTGTCCAGCCCCGAAGTAGCACAGCCGTTCTCGGCTGTGGAGTCGATCTTTTAGATCGACTCATCACATAATATCAGACTTTACTTAACTCCCCGCATCGTGAGGTCGTAGACCAACTGAGCGATCGTGATGATCGGAAGGGAAACTATCAAATAGGTGGAAAGATATGTCGGTGGCCGCACCAGAAGCAGCATCGGGATACTAACAAGAAGTGCTCCACCAACTGCACCTCCGATACTGCCAAGCAAGGAGCCTTCCTTCAAGTCGAGCAATTCCGATGTGAAGTAAATTGCCAGAGGCACCGTAAGCTGCGACGCCATAATTCCAAGAGACCCCAACTTATTATCACTGGAAATTCTGTAATAATCGTTGCCCCACAAGCTAAAGGAAGTGATATTAAACGCCGCCTCACCAGCAAGGAACTGCAACGCGATGTCTCCAACATGGAGGACTGAATCGTTTTTTCTAACGCCGAAAACAGAGTCTTGGAAGGAAGCGCGGGCGACTGAATCTGCCAGGTTGCTACGATGCAAGGTCGTATCAGCCACCTGAGCGCGGCAGGGGGCATACGAGGATGCGAGAATCAACCACATCAGGCAGAGGATGAACCTTCGAGATTTCACACCAACGTTATGCACCATGACACTCATATCGTCCTTTCCCGAACAGTGCTTGCCGCACGAAGTTTGCATATTTCGCTTCTTAAGGCTTGATCAATACTCAAATCGCAAATCAACATTGGCCACGCTAAAACGCAAGGCGTACTCCAGCCGTCGCGACAAAGAAATCCAAGTACTCACGGTATCCGGAGAGCGGGAAGCAAAGAAGGATCTGGCCGTAAAGCTGCACGAAGGAAATGCCGACGCTCACAAAGGAAACGAGATCGAGATGCAGACTGTGCTTTGGGTCTTTCTCAATCGTGACAGAAGTGTCCGAATATCCTGTTGACGGTGCAACTCTTGAGGTTTGATTGAAGCGATAGCGATCGAGATACTCAATGCGTCCTCCGAAACCAAGTGAACTCGTCAACACTGGATTGGCTGACCCAAACAAATTTATTGAGTCAGTCGTCGCCCCTTCAACTTCGAGAAAGTACTTGTGAAAATCGCTGCTTCCATCCACTAGTCGAGCCGGCACATTGAAAAGGCGTGCAAGGTAATTCGGTCCAGTCCGTTGCGAACCGGCACCAAAGCCTCCCAATGCGAGTAATGTCAAATGATCACGCACTCGAAACTGACCGAAGCCGATGCTCGTCATCTCCTGGTCGTTGATTAGGTCGTGGCCCCAGGACTCCCGCGAAGCCACGACAACCAAATTGGATGGCAGAGAGCCGGCTGCTTCGAAAAAAAGCTTACCATGTGACGACAGGTTTGCCTGAACACTCCCCTGCCACGGTGCGGTAAAGACGGGCGTCGGAACGGGGTCGACAAAATAATTTGTCACGCACGACGATAAACCAGCCAGTAACAGAATTGGAATTGTGACCGAAGGGGGAAACAGGATTGTTCGCATCATGACGCGAGTCTGTTTGTGCCTCGATGTTACCCTGATGCTAAGTGGTCCGTTACTTAGCATGCTGGGAGTCGAGGACTCCGAACGCGAAATCGAACGCCGGGTTGGTCGGTGGCATTCCCGGCGAAGCGGTTTTCGCGATTTGGGATTTCGGTGTTGGACTTCGTGGTGGGGATTGCGACGTCAGCCTTCGGCCTCCTCGCAATGACGGATCGCAATGACAAATTGGAAGGCGAGCGTAGCAAAACTCTATGCCAGATAGTGCAAACCTAATTAAGGATTTCTGCTCTCGAATCGGCTGCGATGCTCGCCAGCCGTTCGCGCCATTTTTGGAGTTCTTCTGCACTTCGTCTTGCCCACTCGGTTACTTCCCCAACTATTTTCACCGGTGCTTTGCTGCGATATGAGCGTGTGGGATTGCCTGGAAATTTCTTGTCAGTAACATTCGGGTCATTCTCGAACTCCCCTGTCGGTTCAACGATATACACACGTTCGCGCCCATCACCTGGGGCTAAGGCGGCGGCAAGTCCAGCCCCATCAGAAAGAGCTGTAAAATAGATGTGGTTCATTATCACTTCAGGTTTGTAATTCGACCTGAACCCTGGTGTGAGCAAATCACCGAGCTGCAAATCCGCTTTGGTGCCGTGATAAAATGGACCGTCGTCCAAATCGTTAGTCTGGGTCTTGGGTTTCATTCCTCAATGATCTGATTGCGTGTCGCCTCACGGACTACACATCCTCGCGTGAGGTTCCGTGCTGCTTATCGTTGTTTCTTGTTGCGTGCAATCTTATCTAATTGCCCGTTCGCGTCCGCCAAGAGCGTCGTCACTTCGTGGCTGGGAGTGTCGGGGTTCGCAGGTGCGAACTCGAACTCAGGAGTCGAGGGCATAGAACTCGAATTCGAACGCCAGGTCGGGCGGCGACATTCCCGGCGAAGCGGTTTGTGATTTTGTGTTTGACTTCGTGATGGGGATTGCTTCGTCGGCCTTCGGCCTCCTCGCGATGGCGATAATCGGGTGATCGTAGGGACGTGCTGCGCACGTCCCTACCGTCGTGTACCGGCGAGTTGCACTCGCCGACCCATGGCGCCACTCACACTGCGGTGGGCGGCGAGTAGAACTCGCGAATACACCGGGCGGATCGTGCCAAAAAAAAATCGGGAAATATTTGAAAGCTCTTGCTTTCGGGCTCTGGATGTATTATGTTACTCCTGCTATGAGGGGCACCAAGCTGGGAGAAAAGCACGTAGAATGAAGGCTGAGGGATGAAGGAGGATGCAAGGCAATTCGCTCATTGACAATTGATTGGCTGGAAGAAGGCATTCATTAAATGACAATTCAAAAGAGAGAATTAAAGTATTACTTTAACTTTGGGCACCTATTTTAGGAGGCAAATAGCGAAAGTAGCGCGAAATGGGCAGTGCGCCGAAGTGGATTCAATATCTAAAGAATGCGAACGGTATTCATATTGACACAGCGAACTAAGTACTTCCACCACCCCGTTTAGGACTCGCTATGTCAGACGCCCCGAACATGCCGAACAAGGAGACCAGTCGCAATCTTGCGGAGCGGTTCGGAATGACGCGTGAAGCCGTCGAAGGCATTCTGGGAGATACACATCGGGAGTATGTTGCTACGACGCCAAGCTCTGCTGCTGCGACCGAAGGTGTTCAGGAAATTTCGCCATCCGCTCCAGTAATTGCCCCTGTGCTAATAAAGCCAAAATCAAATGGCAGATTTATGGCGGCGATTTTGGTAGTGCTCCTAATCGGCCTCGGGATTACCCTGACGTTTCGCAAAGGTTGTTTCGAACAGCGTCAGCGCGGGTCAGCCGAGCGTTCGAAGTCAATTGATACCGTTCAGAATTTGCTGAGTCGCGAGGCCGAGCAGGCCTCGACACCTCCGGTGCCACCAACTCAGGTAGCGCCCGGCCAAGTGCCTCCTGAGGCGCTTGCCACGCCGCGTGAGGAACCACTGAGCGGAGCACAGCCGAGCAGCATCGCTTCGAAGCGCGGTGCGCGAAGCGATCAGGTGCAAGCTTCGCCATTTACCACCAGTAGTGGATTGGAGGCGCAAGAGAGGCTCGCGGACCTTCGGGCCAGCGGGAATGCCTCCGCTCGAGTGAAGCGGCTGCACCGGCATGGCGTCACCAGTTACCGGGTGTATGAGCGATAGTTTTCTGATGAAACGAATTCCGGGCACTTTGGATGGAGTTCGGTGCTTTCAAATTGGCGTTGATGGGTTCTCGCAAAGGCGGGGACGTTCGGCTGTTGATCTTATCATTTGCCATACAATTTATGATGTATCCTGATCGGCCCCAATCTGGATTCTCCCCTTCCTCTGTATTGATGAACCGGGTTCAGACCGCGACAAGTGGTCCGGAACTGGCAGCGTTTGCCCCGAACCCCGACATGGCGCGAAGCCTGGCGCAGACCATCGTTTCCGATCAGTTCGAGCTCGCTGAGCGGGCGATTGATTATGCGAGCGCACGAGGCTCGGGCACGGTACTTCGGTTATCGCGTCGGTGACCGCAAAGCGATGATCTCAACGCGTGACGGATTTTTCAGTGACGCGATTGGGTGACATGCTGTTAGAATGGGCCAATGAACATTATTAAGGCCCTAGCATTTCTCCTTGCGGGAGGCTCGACGCTTCTCGGCTTCGAGCTTCACGAGCATGTCAATTCACCGCGCTGGAAGGTCAAGACTCTGGCCGATTCGATGGCGCTGCCCGCGGAGGTCATGCCAAGCAGCATCGAGGAACAGTGTGCGCTTCCAGCACCCAAGGTTGACGAGTCGGTTGCACGCCTGCCTTCAGAGCGGCAGGTATTTGCTGTCACCGCCAACCTGATCGCTGCAAAACGGGAATTCGACGGTGATTACCATCTGGTGCTGGAAGACCCGGTGACCCATCTCCACATCATCGCGGAGATACCAGACACGACAGGCAAAGCTCCACGATCCTATCGGGATCAATTTGCGGAGGCGCGACTAGCCGTCGATAGGATCTGTGGCGCTCCGGGTCTGCTGGGTATTAAAATTAGACAACCCGTTCGGATCGAAGTGACTGGCATTGGGTTCTTTGATGAGGCCCATTTGATCACTCCGAATGGAATGCCTTCGAACTTTCGGGAGATCCATCCGGTGATCCATATTCGAGTTCTTTCCTAATGCGGGAACCTGCTGCGCGGCATTCGTCTTATTCGGTGAACTGAAGCAAATCCAAAACACGTGTCTATTATTGAAACGAGTATCATCGCTTCTACACCAAATTCCATCGCGCCGGAAGCACGGCAGATCACTTTCGGCAGTGAGATCGTTCGAAAGCTGATCCATATTGGATCGCTCTCGATTCCGATCATGTATTACTATGCGAGTCGGACTACTGCGCTTGAGATCTTGGTGCCAGTTGCGGTCCTTTCCTTTGTCGCCGATATGGGCCGGCATTATTTTGGCCCGATCGAGCGTCTGGTTAATCGTCTGTTTAGTGGGATCATCCGTCCCCATGAACGCCAAAGCGGGTTGCTGAGTGGAGCGACCTATGTCATGATCGCCGCGCTGTTTTGCGTCCTTGTGTTTCCCAAGTTGATCACAATTACAGCCTTTGCGATTTTGATCGTCTCGGATGCTTCGAGCGCGCTGATTGGCCGGAAATTTGGCAAGCATAAGTTTCTCGACAAGAGTCTTGAAGGCTCTCTTGCGTTTGTGGTAACTGCATGGATCGTTATTCTTATCACTCCAAAGGCGGGTACGGGCTTGATGGAATATGCCATCGCAATGATCGCGGCTGTCATAGGCGGCATTGCTGAGGCAAGCAGTGCACGTTCGCGTATGGATGACAATCTATCTGTGCCTCTCTCCATCGGTTTCGTGATGTGGGCGCTTTATTTCTTACTTGGAGAGTTGGATCCCGCGCACTTCGGTGCACTGTATGATGCGATGATGCGTTTTTCTTAGTGAGTGTTGCAACTCCTCTTTTCCCGCCCAATCTTGAAGAACCACCCCAGAAGAGGATGGCATCTCATCCTGCTGCTCTTGATTATCACTGGGTCTTCCGCTGCGCGAGCTCAATTCTCTGGCTCGGTCGGACTCGGGGGTGAGGCAACGAATAACGTTCAAAGTCTTGATACGACGGCCCCCGACCAAATCCTGCTGCCAGCTCTGGATCTCAATTATGACTGGCTTCCGAGTGCTGCATCCAAAGTGACATTCAGCAGTTCATATGCTCCAAACTTCTATTCGATTAATCCTGCACTGAGCTACAATTCAATCGCTATTGGCGCGACTGGACTCTTTTATCTCTCAAACACCGAGGCAATCGCCGAACAGGCGCATAATGAGTCTGCGTCAGAACTGCGCAATAGTTCGACGGCGCATTTCGAATCAGGGTTGGATAGATTTGATCCGCAGTATTCGCCCATTCGGCCTCGTGGCTTCTTTCTGCCGACTCATGATTCTCGTATTTCAGCCCCCAATGCTATTCATGTGTTGCAGGATGATAGAAATGACTCGTTAGTCGATCTTGCAACATCGGCTCTCTATACCCTGAGTGGGCAATTGGATTCGACTGAAATTTCGCCGACTGGTCTCGCCAAATCGCGAGTGCAGGAACTCGATAACCTGAAAGACTCGATTTCGGATGCCCTCTCGACGATTGCTGATCTGCTCGATTCGGTCGGTTACAGTGAGAGTGCGGCACAAGTCATCAGGAAGGAATTGGACAATATCCGAACTCCACTTTCTAAAATTCAACCGCATGTACGGCCATTGCCGCACGCCTCTGCGCTAAATCTTAGGCTCCTGGACGAGGCCATTATGGCACTTCGTTCCGCAACGCCGGAAGCAGATTTCTTGAACACCGCTGCTCCACCAATGCCTACCGGCTCCAATTCGCAGACGACTAAGTCGTTGTTCGAAACACTTGAAAAACTACCATCATCGAAGGTACGATTGAATGATTCGGGCGACGTCGAAGCACCCGCTCCGTCTCTAACCCTCGTGACTTCGGCGACACGCTTGCGCGAATTTGGCTCAGGTGACATCGCCATCCGGCAAGATATTGACGACTCAGACGCCATGACGATGGCAACGACACTCACGACGCCGATTTCCTGGTCTTCCCACACCGCCACCAGTTTTGACTCGATAAAGGATAATCCGCTATTTGGAGGAGGCTTTTCCGGCAATCCGAACGATAATCATACTCTTGCACTTGGCGCGGCGATTGAAGGAATACCCACTGGCCACTTCAGTCTTCGCGGAAGCTACTCATATGCAAGAGCCGTATATGCGTTCGATTCCGTATATTCAAATACCGAGCACCGCTTCAATCTCTTCCCGCGCATTGCCATCGGCAGGACAACCGTATTGTTTGCGGAAGCTGCGCTAGGCTTTCGCGACTATATCAATCCGCTAGATTTAATTGTCCCCGCTGATACCGTTCGCGGTCCTCGTGGCAAGATCATCAGCATTACCCCGGCCAAACAGCAAACGGCTGCTTCCAGATTCAGTCAGTATGCCTATGGGCTTGGCATCTCGCAATTTATCGGCGATCGCTGGGCGATTGGTGCGCTCGCCGCCTCTAATAGTAACCCTAATCTTCGCGCATACATAACAAATGCACAAGTACTTACAGGCCCAAAAGGACGTACCGTTCGCGCTGCCGTCCAGGTGGCTGACGATGAGTACACCTACGATCTAGACCGCTATTGCCTCTTTACAAACGCTCGCGTGTTTTGGGACATTGATCTTGGCGTCGATCTGTCAAAGGAGCATCGAGTTTACGGAAGCGCGGTCGGGAAGAATGGCAAAGTTATTCAGCAGGGTCGAACGGAGAACGATGTTTTGCTTAATGCTTCGCTCTCTAAACTAATACCCTTCCAGGATCGTCTGTTCTCGATGTTCAACAGTCTGACCGTTGAAGCAAAGCTTGAGACGGAGAACGCAAACTCGACCGTTTCGCTCTATAGTTTTGCGGCAACAACATTCACCCTCAATACAAGTCTCGGTTTCTGATGCCATCGCCACGTAATCGCACGATTCGTCTTTCATCACGCGAGGCAAAAGCAAGGCTTTCCCGCCTTCCGCAGAACCCAGTAGCTTCTCTCAGTTCGAGTATCTATCATGGTTCGGTTGAACATGCTCTCAATGTTCTCCCGCGGGATTACTTCGATCTCATCATTGCCGATCCTCCATATAATTATGGTGTAGACTTTGGCAATTCCAGCGACAGACGATCAAAATCTGATTATGAGGACTGGACAGAACAGTGGCTATCTCAGTTGCCTGCCGTGTCCTCTCCGCACGCCTCCTTCTATATTTGTGCAGGCTGGGAAGCGTCAGGATTATATCAATCATTGATCGAACGAACAGGACTGACGATAGTAAATCGCATCACCTGGAAGCGTGATAAAGGCCGAGGCGCGAAGCGAAATTGGAAGCAAAATATGGAAGATATTTGGTTCGCCGTCCGCGATAAGCGCTCCTATACATTCAATCTCGATCTCGTTAAGGTACGCAAGCAAGTAATTGCGCCCTATCGCGAGAATGGGAAGCCGAAAGATTGGACCGTCGATTCCGATGGCGCGCCCTACCGAATGACACATCCCTCTAATATCTGGACTGATCTCACAGTCCCCTTCTGGTCGATGCCAGAAAATACTCCGCATCCGACGCAGAAGCCAGAAGCCCTCACAAGGCGAATTATTCTGGCCTCTTCTAACCCAGGCGACAGAGTGCTCGATCTGTTTAGCGGTTCCGGTACCACCTCAGTCGTGGCCAAACGACTCGGACGGGAATTCGTTGGTATTGAGATGAACGCCGAATATGTGCGTTATGCCATGAAACGGCTTGGGCTAGTTACCGTTGAAACAAAAGCATGAGAATCGCTTGCTGCCAATTCGCGCCTCAATACCGTCAGATCGGGCGGAATCTTGACACAATTCGCGAAATGGTGCGAAATACGGATGCAGACCTCTGTATCTTTCCGGAACTTGCCACCACCGGGTATTTTTTTCGTGAATCCGCTGAGATTGAATCCCTCGCGGAACCGGTCGATGGTTCAAGTATCGGAACGCTCCAAGCTGTGGCGCGCGAAGAAAACAAGGCAATCATCACAGGTTTCCTTGAAGCGGCTAATGCTGTATATTACAACTCAGCAGTGGCCATAGATGCCGAAGGCAATCTCTGTGGTCATTACCGAAAGATCCATCTCTTCTATTATGAGACGCGAATATTCAAACGTGGCGATCTGGGATTCCCGGTGTTCGATCTTCGAACCCGTTCCGGCAACGCGCGCGTCGGCATTATGATCTGTTACGACTGGCGCTTTCCGGAAGCGGCACGCGAACTGGCCGTGCAGGGAGCTGAACTGATCGCTGTACCATCCAACATTGTGACTACAACTGGCATGTTGCATGTGACACTACAGACTCGCGCCTTTGAGAACAAAGTGATCCTTGCGTTTGCAGATCGCGTTGGGTTTGAGCTTGGCGGAGAAGAGACCCTGACCTATCGTGGCGAGAGTGCTATCATCAATTACAGTGGAGAAATCCTCTCGCAAGCCTCGGCCGTTCTAGATGAGACCATTATTGCGGAGGTTAGTCTCGATCCAACTCGCAACAAACGTATCAATCAATTTAACGATATCATGTCAGACAGAATGGTGAGCCTTTATCCATCTCTTGCCACCCATAGACCGAGCCCTGCGAAGATCAGTGGATAGAAGAAATCATAGAACCGCACTAGCGCGAGTAGAAAATCCTCTGAGGTGATCTGCAAGCTCACAAATAGCAGCGCGAGGAAGGCCGCCCCGGCCAGACTCATCGCAATTAATATCGCCTGCCCTCGAAGTGCCACGAGTGCAAAGTAGATGATCGTCAGTGCGGCCACCAGGTATGCGACTTGCCAGCGTCCGGCAACACCTGGCTGAACATGAAAAATAGCCGAGCACAAGTCGTAGACACCTAGCAATAACAGCGCCGCTCCTATAATTTGCCATAAGCCACCTCTTCGCCTTGTGAAGAGGATACCTAAAACGCAATGTATGATACCCTGTAGGAGTGACTCATTGAAGTAGAACAGTCGCAACTCCGTTGAAAGTCGAATAATGGCCAAGCTCAGGAGCAATCCGCTGGCAATAATTGGAAACTTGTCTCCAGTCTGGTTTCGATCGGTTGACTCATACTCATCCCTGTCAACACTAAGTTCGTTCTGAGTCTGGCCAGTCCGGCGCAGCAACCAGACTATCACAAAGTATAGAGCACCGAGAAAGCCGAGCGTCAGAATATTGAGCAACAACAGGAACACCCGTATCCAAGCAACATCAACACGAATAACTCTCGCGATTCCGGCTGCCAAACCACCAATTTCGCGCATCTCGCCGCGTTGGACAGCAAGACGGTCAGTGATACCATTCCGCAGTACGACGGGACTCAGGTGAGTCCTGTGATACAGAAGAAAGGCCGCCGCAGAAAGCAAATAAAGAAGGACACCACTGACTCGACTGAGCGAAGCGGCAATGCTGTCAACCATGGGATGAAGTTGATGAAAAGTATCCCCTTCGAGGCGCGGAATTTGGAAAACAACCATCGCAATCAGGAGAAGTGCGGTGACATACCGTTGTCGAACCACCTTATTGCCTGATCTTATGCTCGCTCGATCGAGAAGGAATGTGCTTAGATGTGAAAAGCCTGATGCTCGTTCTTCTCGATCGCGGAGCCGCATCTCCGAAATAACGCTCCGCTCGCTCGGGATTGATAGCGAGAGCAAAAGGTACATCAAGAGTATTACGGGATTAACAATGAAGCTGACAATGAAAATGGCACGAACGAGCAGAACGGGAACACCGTATGCCCCTTCCATGGCTGCGCAAACACCGGCGATAAGTCTGCCCTCATGTGGCCTTGTGAGACTAATCATTGCTCATCGATTGTCTGAGTATTAGCATCAGTCACTGCAATCCGCTCCAGTTCTGTAAAAATGGTCTCCACACGTTCATCGTGCGGCAACAGTGGAATCGCGGCGACTTCCTGAACGGAAAACGCAAGGCCCATTCGCTGAATGTCGCAGGGCAGACCGCGCAAAAATCGGTCATAGAATCCTTTGCCATATCCGAGACGAGCGCCATGCCGATCGAAGGCGACCATCGGAATGATGATTGCATCCAATGCTTCGAGGGCAGACGGCGTTTGTTCAACTGGCTCCTCGATGCCAAAGGCCCCAGTTCGCAAATTGGTGAGTCCCTGAATCTCAGTGTGTACGAGTGTTCCTCCCGACCCGTCACCCTCGACAACCGGCACCACTACTCGAATCCCGCGAGCCAGCATGGTATCAATTAGAGAACGGGTTTCTACCTCACTGCGAAAGCTAATGTAGCAATGAACGAACCGAGCATTGAGTATATCCAGTTCATGCAGAACTTTATCTGATACACTCGCGCTGAGTTCGCTTCGCTTTTCGCTCGGAATGGCTTCGCGTCGAGCAAGAGCTTCGCCTCGTAAATCAATACGGACCTGGTTAATATTGCGGTCGCTGGAATCTTGCATCATACAAAAATAGCAGGATGCGAGCCTTCGGCGCGGAAGTTGGGTTAATCGCGCTTGATGAAAAGCAGAGAGTTGACTTCAGAGACGGAAGCATCCCGTGCATGCGCCACAAGCTTCACGTAATAGGAGCCATCTGCTATCAGACCAATTGGAAGTTCGAGATCATTATGACCAATGTCAAGCTGCATTATTCCATGCGCCACGCGCTCGCCTAGCACACTCATAATGTCATAGTCCAGAACCGCTGGAGCACCTGCGGTTATCGCAATATGTCCGATCGCACCACGGACAGGATTCTGCTGCATATGGACATCCCAGAGCAGCGATCCCTTCGAAAGATAATACTGCAACTCACCGCTGCCACAGGATGAAGGAAGTGGAACATCTTCCGTGTCCCCTGCCCATTCGAGACACCCGGTGCGTTCTGGAGCTTCGGCCCAAAGTTCGATATTTGTTGAGTCCTGATCGGAAATGAAGCGCTTGACTTGAAACGACAGAATTGAACTGCCAGAGAGCGAGGTCAGCGGCAAGGATGAGGCAATCGTTACAACATAACCACTGACATCACGCACAATACTCAATATATGCGCATTTGAGAGTCCTGGGGCAAGCGCAATTGAAGAAATATCAATTTCAGTCGCGTCATTGCTTGATGCCAGGTGTACAACGAGTGTATCCAGCATGAATGGGGTGAGCGTTGTCTGCGTTCGAACGTCAAAGGAGCGATGCGCTGAATCATTGCTCGGCAGCGGAGAGAGAGCAATGCTAGCATTCGAAAGCAGATCGGTTAGGTATAGGGTGTCGGTGGCAACAATCTGCGTTCCACCCAGGAACTGCAGGATAATCTTATTTGCAGAAGTCGATGACTGGTCGATGTGAAGCATGATTTGCTGAGTCATTCCCGCTCCAATAGTATCTGGAAAGGAAGTCACCGGGTGAACAATAATCGATGGGTCGCTCGCCAAAACACCAGTAACGGCAAAACTTCTCGAAATCGTATCCAATACCGGCACGGTGACCTCTATCGACCCCGGCATCGCGCAGTAGTAGCTTACTGACTGACTTGACGGAAGCTGAAGCGCATTTCCAGCTACACTGACCTGAAAATGGGTGGAGAGATAATTCGAATTTTGGGAGTTCATCGATATCACCGCCATTTCGCCCGCGTGATAGGTGCTAATCCCCGGATTCGCTCTGACCGTGAGTTGCGCAGTTTCGCCCGTCCTTACAAAAATCGGTATCGCAGGTTCGTTCACAATATGAAAATCGCCTGTTGGTGGATCGACCTCATTGATGGCAAAAGCAGACACGCCCGTGTTCGTTATGTTAATCAGGGTATCCCGCACCTCGCCGGCATACATGACTCCGAAATCGACGATTGGAGCAGGATCGAGCGTAAAGGTAGCCCACTCGACATCGGCAATAAGGTCCAAAGATGGTGTGGATGTTTGTCCCAGAACGGAGAATGCAGCCTCCTTTGGTCCGGTCGGTAGAAAGCCGTTAACCGTGATGCGAATGGCAATAGAATCGCCTGGACCAATTTTCAATACGGATTCGCCAGAAGAATCGAGGATGGTCGCCGCAAAGGTCGATGTCGAACCATTCAAGATACTACCCCCTAAAATCGTTGCACTATCAGGCCCACTGGAATAGAGTTCGACAATCGTATCGAGTTGAAGCACTGGCGAGAGCGCCCCAAAATTAATCTTGCTCATGGAGAAGAAGAGCCCCGACACCTCCGCCTTGCCCAATCCACTGACCGGGACGGCAATGCTTCCATCAGATGTCTGAATTAGGAGAAGCGCATTGCGCTGCCCGATGGCACTCGGCCTAAAGCGGATCACGATTGGAATGACCGTAATACCGCCAGATGGAACGATCGTCGGGAAACTCGGGGAAATGACTACGAAATCCGAAGCCGCACTGCCAGATGGGGAGACGGCATCGATCTGTACATCAGTAGTCGTGGTGTCCCAAACCTGGAGTGTCAATTCTTTGAAGCTGCCGGTGTCGACTCGACCGAAATCGAGACTTACAGAATCAAGTGCAAGCCGAACACTCGCGTAACTATTCTCAGCGAGCACAATGCTCGCAAAAATGCTCAATCCGAGGATCAATCTCCTGTGTTTATCCATGTTGCCATTATATAGACACTTGAGAGCACCCAAATGTCACACGGCATTAGCAGATTTCATCCGTTGGGCTCGCAATCGCCTTCTTTCACGTCGGGCATGGCGGGTGAGCCAGTGCTGACCGGTCACGCATACACCGACCCAAGAGAAGCCCAAAAGCATCCCGGCGACCACATCTGTCGGCCAATGCACACCGAGATAGAGCCGGCTTAGAGCGACCAACACCGCAATTCCCAAACCTAAAATACCCAGAATCCACCTCCAGACCTGCCGGTGATTCATGGAGACAATCCACCAGGCAAGAAAACCCCAGAGGCTAAATGATGTCAGCGAATGTCCGCTCGGAAAGCTGAAGTTCGTCTCCCGCACCAGAGGCTCGAAGACGTGGGGACGGACCTGATGAAACAGAAGCTTGAATGTCAGCATTAGCACTGTCGCGCCCAGAAGCACGGCGGCCAGAGTGCCAAGATCGACATAACGATTCATAATGAGAAGTGCCAGGACCAATGCAATCCCAATTATCGTGATTCCAGTCGCAGAACCGATTCCGCTTGCCAGGAATGCAATCTGGTCGAGGGTCGCGGTGCGATGCGCGTGGATCGTCAGTAGGATTGAAGTATTTGCGACAGTAAACTCATGATCGAGTACTTCGTCCGCCAGCCAACCGAACCCCCATGCACAAACTACCGCTACGGCCAACGCAATGGCATAATATGACGTCAGCGCCCGCAGCAGCTTTTGCGCACGGCTTGCGGGAAGATCCTCGATGGGATGCGGATGGTGCATGGTGGGGGTCATGACTAGCAAACGGAACAAGTATCTTGCCGAATACCGTCCGCAATTGCCGATCGGTCGGCTCGGATCTTGAAGAGAAAGGAAACAATGCGGACCATCGTCCACTTATCCGATATCCACTTTGGCGCGGTCGATGAGCGGCTGAAAGCCCCTCTCGTCCGGGCAGTACACGAGCAGCGCCCAGATCTCGTCGTGGTCTCCGGCGATCTGACGGAACGTGGCCGGCGCGGTGAATTTCGAGAAGCCCGTGAATTTCTCCTATCGCTGCCAGGTCCGCAAATTGTCGTTCCCGGCAACCACGACGTTCCGATCTACCATCCGATCGAGCGGCTTTTGCATCCAATGGGCCGGTTTCGGCGGTTTATTTCGAGCGAGCGACTTCCATTTTTCGAGGATGATGAGATCGCTGCCATCGGCATCAATACCGCGCGCGCCACCAAGACGAAGTATGGTCATATCAGCCGCTGGCAACTTGCAATGATCCAAGACATGCTGCGTCCGGTGCCGAACGATCGAATCAAAATCGTTGTGACACACCATCCATTCGATGTGCCGGATGGTTATCGCAAAACTCGGCAGATCGTCGGGCGTGCATGGCGCGCGATGAAGGTGCTTTCGGAATGCGGGGCCGATCTCTTTCTCGCGGGACATCTCCACCGCATACATGCGGGATTGACCGCAGAGCGTTACAAGATAGAAGATTACTCCGCTCTCGTAATTCAGGCAGGCACGGCAACCCTGTTCAATGGCTCGCAAGAGCTCAACTCATTCAACGTGATTCATTGCGAACGACCAACAATGAAGGTCAATAGAGTCATGTGGAATGACTCAACCAATCAGTTTGAACATCGTGATGAAGAGAACTTCAGACACGGCGAGCAAGGCTGGTCCCGCGCCATCGAATGAAGCGATCGCCAACCTGCACAACGAGGACACCCACTAGTGTCAGCAGACCACCAATTCCGAGCCGTGCTGTGATAATCACCCGCCCGAGCATGAACGCCATGATCGTTGTCATGATCGGCTGTAGATTCTGGAAGATCGCCACTTTGGTTGTTTCGAGCTTTGCGAGCGCGGTGTACCATAGGATGTAATTCAAGACCGAAGCAATCGCCGCCAGATACGCGATATCGATCCAGGAGGTGCCGGATATCTTTCCGATTTGCGGAACATCACCTACGAGCAATCCGATGGGAAGATAGATCAGTGTACCGACGATCATGTTGACCGCCGTAACGTAGACCGCTCCGTATTTCAGCACGAGTGGCCTGCCCAACATCGTGAAGAGTGACCACGCGATGACAGCGATGAAGATCAGAATATTCCCGACTGTGTGTTCCGATCGGAGTGTCGCCCCATGTTCGAACATGATGAGTACTGCACCGACTAGAGCCAATAAGATGCCAATGGCTTTGGCGCTCGAAGGACGCTCACTGCGAGCGAACAATGTCAGCACAAGGACCATCGCCGGGGTCATTGCATAGAGCAATGCGCTGTTGGCTGGCGTTGTATATTTTACCCCGTTCAGATACAGGAATTGATTGAGCGGGACGTTTAACAGCCCAAGCAAAAACAGGCGACCATAATCGGCCCGCTCGATACGATGCAAAATATTCCACCGCTTCTCGGTGATGAACAAAATCGGCAAGAACAAGATCGATGCACCCGAAGCGCGAAGCAGGAGCACGAGCGCCGGCGCGACGGCAAGACTTGTATCCTGCGCGACAAGATGTGTCGTGCTGCCGATCAATTGCTGGAGAACGAGATAGAAATATACCAAGAGCTACTATTGAATGCTAAGCGCTGAGTCGAGAAGTCCGATAAGTGGTGACGCATCAGACGCGAAATGGTACCGTTGTAATGCAAGCCTTTTTTCCTCGAAACGAGCTATAGCGGAGACTTTCATCGCTTTGGTAATGCCCGCGCGAATTGCCTCAGGCGTGATGCTCACGAACTCGATCCAGGGTTTGTCCTCAAATAGTTCTTGGACGTGCCGCATGTGGTTGGTGACGATGGGAATGCCAGCCATCATGTATTCAAATAATTTGCTCGGCAAGGCAAGTTCATAGCTCTTCGAAACCGGCTCGACAATCACAAGCCCCACATCGCAAGATGCCGCTAGCGCCAGCGCATGATCGGATGGCAGGGCACCCGCAAAGTGTACTTGGTCACCGACTCCTTCTTTCACTGCGAGCTGTTCAATGGTTTGCCGAAGTGCGCCATCTCCGATCATGAACAAATGGGCGGCTGTAGCTACTACGGATTGGACGGCCGCTTCGAGTCCTCTTCCTTGTTGCAGCCCACCCAAATAAACTACTACGTTCGACCCGACCGGAATTCCATAATCCTCAAGTTGTGCTTGATGCCTTCTTAACATTTCATTTTTCCAGGGGAGATTGCGGATGAGCATACTCCGTGGTATAAAGCCATGCACATCGAGAATAGCTTGGAGATCATGCGGTGCAGTTACGACGATTATATCGGTGGAAGTGAGGCCATGATGTTCGACCTGCTTCCAGATTGCTCGCCGCAATGGCTTATGAGCGACAGCGGGAAGTTCTGTGTATACTTCGCGCGCGTCGTACACTAATTTCTTTGCGCGACCATTCTTTCGCATCCAAGCTGCGACAGATAGCGAGTAAAGATCGCACGCCATTACAATATCCGCACGTTTGCCGATCACCGCGCGCGCAAGTTTCCGGTGATATTCGGAGAATTTTCTTGGACCATGCGTGTATACTAGCTTGACTGCAAGTAGCTCAACATTCCATCCCGCTTCCTGAAATAGTCGCTCGAAGCTCTGCACACGGCGATCCGTCACGGGATCCCCCAGGAACAGCATCAACAGGGACTTTGCGGACTCAGCCATACTGTTTATGCAGCGTCGAGCGGAGCACGCCGCGCGAATCAAACTTCTCTTTGAAGTGAATCAAGCTGAGCGCAGGCGTCATCGGGTTGGCATCGCTGGTGTCTTGCGAAACACCGATATCCACAAATGCATAACCATTCGCCTTGGCCCATTCCGCTGCTTCACGCATCACGAGATAGATCGGACGAATGTGCTGGTGCTCGTAGCGCAGCATCTGGTAAAATACCAACGCAACCCGCTTGTTGGCAATGAAATAGAGCAGTCCTGCAATTGCCTCGCCGTTTTTGCGGACTAGGAACAACTCCATCAGATTCGGCAACAGTTCATGGAGCCGCTTTAGATCTTCTAACGTGTGAGTAGGCTTAGCATCAAACTTGGCTTTGTTCTCGATAAGGATTGGATAGAATTCTTCAATGCCTTCCAAGAACTGTGCGCGCGCAACATGCTCCACTGTGACACCTTGCTCTTCCCTTTCAGCGCGACGAATATACGTGCGCGCCGCAGGCTTGAATCGATCAAACAACGAACCCGGACGCCGAAGATCTACCACATGCGATATATAATGTCGCTGATAGGCATACCCGCGATACAGAAGGGCAAATTCAAGATTCTGCGTTAGAACTGGTTGATAAATTACCGGGGCGCTGGTAAGATAGACATTATGAAAGCCCCGCTCACGAACGTAATCCTCAAAGGCAGCCACGACATCGAGCGCTGTCTGGGCGCTGATGTCTTCTGTCACAAACGAACCATAGCTGGCACCAGCCGGTGATTCGAAGGCACTGGCATCGTTGCTCAGACCACCTGGCAAAAGCGCAACTAACTTCTCACGTTCGAAAAAAAGAAGATGATGGAAGTTGAAACGGCCGGGTGGATGATAGTCCAGAAATCGCTGCGAATGGAAGACGGTCCCGTTCATCGAGCGCGCGACGAATTTATCCCACAGCTTCTCATGCTGCTCCGCCTGGTACGGGACGACACGAACGGCGCTCACGCAACAGAACTTTCTGCCGCTGGCTCCAGAATCGTCTTCTCAAGCACGCGCCCATTGGGATCGATATCATAAACAATCGGAACGCCCGTTGCCAAATTCAAATGAAGTACCTCTTCTTTCGAAAGTTGGTCTAACTCCATAACGATCGAGCGAAGCGAATTACCATGAGCAACAATGAGAATATTTTCGCATTGTTGTGCCAGCGGAAGGATCTGCGAGCGAAAGTATGGCAGCGTCCGGGCGGCGGTATCTTTCAGGCTCTCACCGTTGGGAGGGGGGACATCATAACTACGCCGCCAAATATGCACTTGCTCTGCGCCGTATTTCTTCGCGGTCTCTTCTTTGTTCAGGCCTTGCAAGTCCCCATACATCCGCTCGTTGAGGGCTTTGTCCTTCTCGTAATGCATTTTCGTCTGCTCGGCGCCTCGCAGTGCAATGTCCATTGATTCGATGGCACGGATCAAAACAGAAGTAAAGCCCCTATCAAGTGGAATATTTTTGATTCGTCGTCCCGCCTCAAGTGCTTCTTGCCTACCTTTGTCCGTAAGCGGAATATCGACCCAGCCGGTAAATCGGTTCTCGAGGTTCCATTGTGATTCGCCATGCCGAAGTAAAATCAGTTTTCCCATCGTGGAATTAGTATGCCCGCTTGCGCGACCAATAGAGAAGCGGAAAGATTGCGATGAACACGGTATAGAGCGCACCGACGGCGCCATACTGAAACGCAAATTCTGCAAAGGACATTTCACCGCCTCGCGTCAAGAGGAAGTAATAGAGCGCATTATTGATGATCGCGCCGAGTAGTGTGAGCATCAGAAATGGCCAGTTGCGGATGTTCTGCTCGAGTCGCTCCCGATCGTAAAAGAAGCCCACGAGGAAGCATGCCACGGTCTTCGAGAGAGCATGGGCGCCAAAGATGCCACTCGACATAATATCCAATCCAAGCCCCAGCACAAACCCACTCACAATTCCCGCAAATTGGCCTTCGCGCATCGTCACGTACATCAGGAAGATGAGCAAAAAATCCGGCGAGACACCCGCGATCGAGAGGAATCTGCTGATCAGAACCTGGACGATGATGATGAGGAGTCCGACTCCTCCATAAGCCGCGAATTGCATAATCTTAGCGTTTCGGTAGCTTGGTTGGTGGTTGTTCCGGCAATGCTTCCAGGGAAAGCCGCTCTCGCTCGCGCGCTTCGTCCTTCAGGACCACATAGACGTGTTCAACCCGAAAGAGATTCACGGCAGGCTCCAGTGTAATGCGTCGAAAAAGCGAGTTCGGTTCGGGTTCCATCCGAATAATCGTACCGATTGGAATATCCGCAGCGAAAAATGAGGAATACTCGCTCGAAACTACGAGATCGCCAACTTCCACATCGAGTGCCTTCGGCACGTTCCGCATTACGAGCGTTGGTCCTCCATCCCATGCGACAATACCTTCGACACGAGTCCGAGCAATCTTGGAGGCGATGCGCAAATCCGTATTGAAGAGCATTTGCACGAGCGAAAAGTTCGCGCTTGCGGCATAGACTCGGCCAACAAGGCCGGCATCAGTCATCACGGCCATTCCTGGGACAACATGCTCGTTCGATCCAAGATTGATCGTTAGCATATTACGCTGAAAGCTTGTCGTTTTGCCCACCACTTCGGCCGCCGCTAGTTTCCAGCCAGGGTGTGGCCCGATGCCAAGGAGCCGTCGTAATTCCGAATTTTCCGCTTCGGCACGCCGAAGGCGACCGACTTCGGCGGCGAGTTCAATGGACTTTGCTTCCAACTCTCGATTTTCACGGCGTAAGGTGACAGGATTCGGAATCCATGAATAGATCGATTGGATCGAACCAACCACTCCGGTGGCAAACGCACGAAGCGGCATCACGTCCGTCGTTCGCGAAACCGCAATCATCGTCAAGGACGCCGAGACGAACACCGTCAATGCGACATACTCTTTGAACGCGATAATTAGATCGAGGAATCGACGCACGGATTAATTACGAATTACGAATTACGAATTACGAATTCGAAGGAAGCGTCCCATTCGTAATTCGCAACTCGTAATTATTAATTAATATCGTCTACTCTTTATTAAGACCTTCATAAAATGGGAAAGGTCTTCTAGCACCTTTCCTGTACCGCGAACGACCGCAGTCAACGGATCATCGGCAACGTGGACTGGCAGGTTTGTCTCCAACCGCAGCCGCTCGTCCAGGCCCTTCAGCAACGCGCCGCCTCCCGAAAGCATCATACCCCGGTCGAGAATATCTGCCGAAAGTTCAGGCGGGGTCCGCTCAAGGCTCACCTTCACCGCCTCAACGATCGCATTGACGGGATCGGCCAGCGCCTCGCGAACTTCGGTCGAACTGACTTCGATTGTCTTCGGAATACCCGCAACAAGATCGCGCCCTTTGACCTCCACCATCAATTCTTCTTCCAGTGGCATGGCACTGCCAACCTGACACTTGATGAGTTCGGCTGTCCGCTCTCCAATGAGGATGTTATAGTTGCGCTTGAAGAACTGCATCACAGCCATCGTCAACTCGTCACCCGCCACGCGGATCGACTCCTGATTCACGATGCCAGAAAGCGCGATAACAGCAATTTCAGTCGTTCCGCCGCCGATATCAATAATGATATTGCCCACCGGTGCCTCAACATCGAGCCCGATACCAATCGCGGCCGCCATTGGCTCTGCGATGAGATGCACTTCTTTCGCTCCAGCATGCTCTGCGGAGTCACGCACCGCTCGCTTTTCAACTTCCGTAATACCAGAAGGCACGCTAATCACGATCCGGCGCGAGGGCAGCCACGAGGGGTGTACTTTCTTAATGAGCGCCCGAAGCATGCCCTCGGCGATTTCAAAGTCAGCGATGACGCCATCCTTCATCGGCCGGATCGTCTGAATGTCACGATGTGTGCGGCCGACCATGGCCTGGGCCTCACGGCCGATGGCAACGATCTTCTTCGTGGTCGAGTCGAATGCCACGATCGAGGGCTCGTTCAAAACGATCCCCTTCCCCTTCATATAGATGAGGGTATTGGCCGTCCCAAGATCGACCGCAATGTCTGCGCTGAATAAGCTTAGCATGTGAAAGTGAAAGTCCCGACTTAGTGTCTAAAATGTCTCTGGCCTGTCATTACAAGCGCGATGCCGCGTTCCTCAGCCGCCTTTACGACTTCCGCGTCTCTCACGGAGCCACCCGGCTCGATGACTGCGGCCGCTCCGGCCTCTGCAATCGCGTTCAGGCTATCCGCGAATGGAAAGAACGCATCGCTTGCCACGAAGGAGCCGCGTAAATCGAGCCCATTTCGATTTGCATGCTCAATAGCGATTCGAACCGACTCCACGCGGGAGGTTTGTCCGGCACCCAAGCCCAGTGTTCGCGCAAAACCATCCTGCATGCCGCAAAACGCTATGGCGTTCGATTTCAAGTGCTTGACGACTTTGTTCGCAAAGGTCAGTCCATGCTTCGGTCCATCCGTGACAGCATGAGACGTAACAGACGATAGGGCGGAATTGCTCAATAATTCTCGATCTGTGCTCTGCCGGAGAATCCCCCCGATGACCGATCGAACCTCGACCATTCCGTGCACCGCCCGCTGCAACTGGTCTGGATCGAATCGAATCAGCCGGCGGTCCTTCTTCTTCTTCAATAGCTCAAGCGCTTCCGGTGAGAACTCTGGCGCGAGAATAACCTCACTGAAAAAGGCATTGAGACGTTCTGCAAGCGCGCCGTCGATCGGAGCATTCACCGCGATAATCCCGCCGAACGGACTTTCAGGATCGGTCTCAAAGGCACGATTGAACGCGTCCAACGGGTCAGATCCTTCCGCGACCCCGCATGGATTCATGTGCTTGATGATCGCAGCCACCGTCTTATCATAAGGCAGAAATTCAGCAATCAGGCCAAGCGCCGAAGACATATCCAGGATATTATTGTAGGATAGCTCCTTGCCCCACAATTGCCGGCATATCTTCGGAAGCTCCTCGCCATAGAGCGCGGCCTGCTGCTGCGGATTCTCGCCATAGCGTAGCGACTGGATAAGCGGCAGCGATATCTCGAGTCTGTCAGCAGTCCTTGCACTCCCGTTATTGGGAATACTCCGAAAATAATCAGCGATGGCCTTATCATAATGCGCTACAAGCTCGAAACCTTCACGAGCCAGATCGAAGCGAAACGCCGAGCTGGTACTCCCCTCCCGCTCGATCTCGCTCAGGAATCGCTCATATTGCATCGGACTCGTAAGCAGCGCCACACCTCGGAAATTCTTTGCAGCACTCCGGAGCATCGCCGGCCCGCCAATGTCAATCTGTTCGATAATATCCTCTTGCGTTGCGCCAACCTTCGCTCGCGTTTCTTCGAACGGATACAGATTAACGATCAGCAGATCGATGGGAGGGATGCCATGCTCAGCCGCCTGTTCAACATGCGACGCCAGTTCTCTGCGGAAGAGCAGTCCACCATGAACCACGGGATGCAAGGTCTTCAATCGACCATCGAAAACCTCCGGCGATTGCGTCACATCACTGACGGATCGAACCGCAATCCCCAACCCACGCAGATATTTCTCGGTCCCGCCGGTGGACCAAATCTCCACGCCGCGCTCGGCCAAGGAGTTGGCTACTCGATCCAGGCCCATCTTATCGAAAACGCTGATCAGGGCGCGTCGAATGGGAATTCGGTCTACTGCGATCGTTACTTCGGTCTTCGGATGTGTTGACATTAGTTCAGAATTCTGGCTCGGTTCCCATCCACCAGGATCATGTCGCAAGCTAACAAATCTATGGCTTTTGGATACAGTTCAAATTCGATTCGGCGAACACGTTCGGCAAGGCTCGCGGCAGTATCCTCTTCTGTTACGAGGCAACATTTCTGCATGACGATCTGGCCCGCATCGTATTCATTCGTTACCAAATGCACGGTCGCCCCGCTCACTTTGCACCCGGCAGCCAGCACCGCCTCATGGACGTGCCTGCCATACATCGCGGCTCCTCCAAACGTCGGCAATAGCGCCGGATGAACGTTCAGTATCCGATGCTCGTATGCTTTAACAATCGCGTCCGGCAATCGCTTCATATAACCGGCCAGTGCGATGATCTCCACGCCATGTGACTTGAAAGCTTGTAGCAGATCGTGCTCGTATCTTGCAGGATCGCTGCCAGATTTTAGAAGCGAGACATGCGCCAATGGAATCTCATGCTGCCGGGCGTATTCCATTGCTCCAGAGCCGGAGTTGTTCGAAATAACCACGGCCAGTTCAACCGAGGCAAGCCGGCCCGCCAGGATCTCGTTATGGATATTGGCCAAATTCGTCCCTCGGCCCGATGCCAGCACTGCTAATCGCTTGATAATTCTGCTCCTTTTTGGTTCGGACGCCGATCAATTTTCTACAAATTTACGATTGATTGACCACCCGAGAACAATTGATTTGTATTTTCGTCTAATCTATCTCGACTTAATCTCAAAACATCTTGAACTATATCGTCCGACCGCCTCAAGCACCGACTCCAAATCCGACCACCCTCATTGTCATGCACGGCTATGGCGCTGACGAGCACGATCTCGTCCCGATTGCCGAGCAACTGGACCCACGCTTGCTCATCATTAGCCTTCAGGCTCCGATCCAGCTTGGCAGCGGCGGCAAGGCGTGGTATCATCTGATCCAGCTTGAAAGCGGACTCGCGCCAGATGATTACAGCCGCCACGAAAGCGAGGAGATGCTCGTCCACGAACTCACCCCCATCATCAGGGCCGAAGGCGGTGATCCATCGAAGGTCATCCTGATGGGATTCAGTCAGGGCGCCGCGATGACCTATTCGCTCATTTCGACCTACAACCTCGCCCAATATGGTCTTCAGGTTCATGCGATCATCGTAATGTCCGGCTATTTGCCACGCGATATTCTTCCTCTGATTATGGAACGCCAGTTTGCTGGACTCCCGGTCTTTATCTCGCACGGCGAGTTTGATGAACTCATTCCCTGGCAAGCCATGCCCGAGGCCGAAAAACTCCTGTCGCAGCAAGGCGCTGTGGTACAATCCAAAATGTACTCGTGCGGACATGGTGTCCTACCCGAGACGGTCGAGGATATTCGCAACTGGTTCGCAACACTCGACCTCCTCTAACCAACGCTAAATCCGTGTCCATACCCCCCACTCCCAATTGGAAACTTGAGATACCCGCCAACGCTCTCGAATGGCGGATGATCGAACGGAACTCCAAACTCATAATAGGGAAGTAATCCGACCCCCACGAATGGGATGATGCTCACGCCGGGATAGAAGCGGCCCCTATCGAGAAAGAGCGTCGGACCAATGTCCAGGCCCGCGATGAGGTAAGCTTCGGCACCGAGATGCAGGCTCAAACGCGAGGGATCGCCGAGCACTGTGATGTCGCAGGTATACCCGATAGGCAACGCGTCATAATTTGGAAAGTAACTAACCTCGAACCCTGCTGTCACGCCGCCCTCCGCGCCAAACGTGTAGCCGATCTTCGGACCAATGCTCCAAATCCCATTCTGAGCCGCTGCTTGACCGCTCAGCATAAGGCAACAAAGCACCAACGAGCAACACAACGCTTTCCTCATAGCAGTTTACACGTCGTCAACCGTAATTCGTTCGATATCCACTCCCAGTCCCGCGAGCTTTTGCTGAATATGCTCATAACCACGCTCGACATGATGGATTCCTGTCGTAATTGACTCGCCTTCGGCCAGACTCGCAGCAATGAGATAGACGAATCCCGCCCGCAAATCCGGGATGGTAATGCGGCTTCCCTTCAGCTTCGTTGGGCCGAGTATGACCGCTGAGTGCGGATGCACCAGTGTCTTGAAGCGACACGGATTCCCACCTAAGCACGACTTGTAGAGCTGAATCTGCGCACCCATATTTCGCAACTCCTGCGTATATCCGAATCGGTTCTCGTATACCGTCTCGTGGACGACGGACATGCCATGCGCTTGCGTCATCATCAGCACCCAGGGTTGCTGCCAGTCCGTCATAAAACCGGGATGCACATCGGTCTCGATTGCAAGCGGCTTGAGTCGATCCTTGTAGAAGAACCGAATGCCGCCGCCCGTCACGTCGAAATCTGCTCCGGCGCGACGGATATTGTTGAGGAACGTCATCATGGTCGATTGCAGCGCGCCTTCGATAAAGATGTCGCCCTTCGTCGCGATGGCCGCGCAGGCGAAGCTCGCTGCTTCGATGCGGTCCGGCATGATGCGCTGCTGCGCGCCTTTCAGACGATCCACACCATCGATCACGATGCGCCGATTCGTTTCTAGATTGATGATCGCGCCCATCCGCTGCAGGTAGCGCATCAACTCGATGATCTCCGGCTCGACTGCCGCGTTATCGATGATCGTCGTGCCCCGAGCAAGCACCGCACTCATGATAATGTTTTCCGTCGCACCAACCGAGGGAAACGGCAGTGTGATTGACGTACCGGTCAGCTTGTCGGCCGTGCAATGGAAGTAGTTGTCGACAAACTCGATCTTCGCACCCATTTGTTCGAGCGCGCTGATGTGGTAGTTCACCGGACGTACCCCAATCTTGTCTCCACCGGGCATTGGTACTGATGCCGTTCCGGTCCGGTGCAGCATCGGTCCGATCATCAGGATCGGAATTCGATTCAGACCGGCAAATCGCTCTGGCACGACCGTGGTCGAGAATTGTGAGGTCTGGATCGTCAGCGTCCCATTCGCTTCGCTCGACATGGCGATCTCTGTACCTAGCGATTTCGCTATGTCGCCCGTAATATCGACCTCGCCTAACTTGATCGGCGCATTCGTGAACGTACTCGCGCTGTCCGAGAGCATCGAGGCGACCATCACCTTCGATATCAAGTTCTTCGTGCCTGAAACCCGGACCGTACCCGACAGCGGCTTGCCGCCCTTTACCAGAAAAGCATCCATGTAGTGAGAATTTGAATACAAAAATACGTGGTTTTCTCCACCTTAGACCGTCAATCACGATTATTCTTCCCATCAACTCAGCCGTTCGACCAAAGAACTGACCATACACTAGCCCTACCTGCAAGAATCTCATCTCAGCATCCCAAGATTAACCGCAACTCGAACGGCTGACCACAAATTATTTTATATTATGATTAAGATTCTTTTTCATGAATTGTCCGCTCCAATCCGCAATTTCGGCACTTGTTTCTCTTAGCAAAAATCTAAACTTGGCACGGGCTCCATATTTCATATTTCGCGAGAGACACCCTTCCACCTAATATAACGCTATTCGCTCCCTCCGGTGTTGCAGAGACATCAAAAGAATATATACCAGCACACAGAATTCACACAATATTCATGTCGTGGCCCAATCCCACCCATCCCCGGGCATCTCAATAAGTCCAGGTTCAGCCGATCCACCGCTTGAGCGCAACGACACCCCATAACCCTTCAACGATAGCAAACGGAATCGACCCGATCATCACCGCATACACGCATGCGCCAAAACACCCGGCGGCAAACATCAGCCCCCACCATCGCCCGCGTTTATCCAATAGGTACGAGACGAACATCGTCGTCACGCACACAAAGCCGAAAAGTTCTGTAGGATTCATAAGTAATCAAAGTGAGAGAATGTCGCGGGTCAAAAATACAAAGAATTGGACCATCGCTGAAGCAAGCGGCCGGAGCCCGCCGTCGAACGCCGACAGCCGGACCCCGCCGCGGAGCAGTTGCGCTGCGTAGCCAGGCCCGGTAGGGACGGGTGTGTTTGTGAGTATTTATTTATAATAGACACGCGCACGAAATGGCCGCTCAAGACAGAAGAGTCCTGTGAGGCGTGTCAGGCAAACTACGGCACGACCGTCCCGATCACTGGCGAGGGTGTTTGGTTGATGGCCGTGAGCACGTATTGCTGGAGAATGGGATCCCAGTAGTCGTTGGCCGGAAACCCTCCATAGGTTGGCGCGCCATAAGCCGCGACATAAATCGAATCGCCCGATTTGAACCCGAAGTACTTCAAGTCGGTCTGCATGATGAGCAGGTGAAACCTCCCGGTCGTCGTGTCGATCGGAGCGGTGACGACAAAATTATTCGTCCCCTCCCGAAAAGCATAAACATTACTCCCATAAAAGAACGTCGCATAGTGTCCCGGCTGCGCTGAGACATCAGAAGAGTGAGAGACGTACAGAGCCATCGCTTCATAGTATTGCGGGTATTGCGGCTGGGTCAAATCGGGGAGGGCAGTGCCGCTCGCCATGAACATGGGTCCGGACGTAGCATTACCGCCGCGCGGCAGAACCGTAGTATCGAGAAAGCGAAGACCATCGAGGGCGGTCACGACTTTCGAGATCGGATAAAGTAGCTGCGAATATTGGTTCGTCCAAGAACCCGTTAGGGGCCAATACACGTCGGTGTTTCCACCACCCGTCACCGTAGTGGACATCCAGCGAACGTCCCCATAGCCCGGCTTCGAGAAGCGGACGTTATACGTACCACTCGGGACATTCTTAAGTGTGAAGTATCCACTGTCGTCAGACATGGCCGAATAGCCGGTCCCTTCGAGCGCGACCGTCACGCCACTATACGGTGGTGTGAACCACGGATTGTCCACCAGTTCAACGCGGCCGTGGATGTTGGCTGTTTCACTGGGTGTGGATGGCTGTCTGCATGAGTTGACCGTAAAAAGGACAAGACCGAAGAATAGACCCGTTGTAGCTCGTCTCATAATATTCCTCCTTTGACAACAACAAGAGAACAGATCGAAAGACAGAAAGTTACAGACCAGGGGACGTGGGGCCTTGGGCATTCGGAATTGGCGTTGACAGTGGTGTCTGTGGAGCATTCTCCCCTTCGTTCCGGTTGCATGAGCATCATGTCTATCACGATCCGCAGACTCACACCTGCCGACGCCGAAGAGTATCGTATCTGTCGGCTGGACGCACTGCTTGATACACCACATGCGTTCGCATCGAGCTACGAAGAGGAATCGCACCATACTCTCGCCGTGCTAAAGGCTCGTTTACATTCGGAGAATTTGGATAGCGCGACGTTCGGCGCGTTCGATGGCGAACGTCTTGTTGGTCTCACCGGCATTTTCCGTGAAGCGCGCCTCAAGCGTCGGCATAAAGGGAATATCGTGAGCGTCTTCGTTCGGCCCGAGTATCGCGGACAAGGGATCGGCTCACGACTCATGCAGGCGGCGATTGCCCACGCACAAACGCTCAAAGGTGTCGAACGGCTCGATCTTGGCGTTGAGTCCACGAACGCGCCGGCGAAGGCGCTCTACACATCGCTTGGCTTTGTGACCTGGGGCGTGGAGCCAGGCTTCCTGAAGATCGGCGACAGGCAATATGATGAAGACCACATGACACTTAAATTATGAGATCGCAATCGTCATGGTGGAGCCCGCGATAGCGGCAGGCCGATCCCTTAGCCTGCGGACGTCGGATTCCTTAAATATTCTCCCAATAATCTCAGCGCGCGGCCCCGATGGCTGATCGCGTGCTTCTCCTCTGCCGACATTTCAGCGAACGTTCGGCCCTGCATATCCTCGATGGGCTGGAAGATTGGATCGTATCCAAAGCCAACCGCACCGCGTGGGGCCTCTGTGATTATTCCTTCGACTTCGCCTCGGAACAGGTGTTCCTCACCGCGCTTATCTATATAGGCAACAACGGTCGCAAATTTCGCGTGGCGCATGGCAGCTCCGTTTCCCGGAGGTAGTTCGGCCAGGAGCTTGTTGACGTTGTCGGCATACGTTGCATTCTCGCCGGCATAGCGCGCACTGTAGACCCCAGGTGCGCCGCCGAGCGCTTCAACTTCAAGACCTGTATCATCCGCAACGGTCGGCTGAAAGCACGCGGCATAGACCTCCCGTGCTTTGAGCAGCGCGTTCTCTTCTAAGGTCGTCCCTGTCTCCTCGATCTCTCCAACGGGAATATCTTCAAGCGTCAGAATTTCGACATCACCCAGCTCGCTGCGAAGTATCTCGCGGAGTTCATCGCGCTTGTGGGGATTGTGTGTGGCTAGAATAAGAATCATAATACTACCGCCCGCACTTCGTCCAGTGTATCCACTCCACGCACGGTGACCTTCTCGGCGACTTGGGGAAGATTCTTCATATTTGCCTTCGGCAGAATGACGTGCTGGAATCCAAGCTTGATCGCCTCGGCTACGCGTACGTCCGCTTGCGGCACCGCGCGAACTTCTCCGCCCAACCCGACTTCGCCGATCAGACATGCAGTGCTGTCAAGGGGAATATCCTTGTGGCTGCTCAGCACGGCCATCGCAATCGCAAGATCGGCGGCCGGTTCATCCAGAAAGAGCCCGCCTGCAATATTCACGAATACATCGCTATGCGAGAGCTTTGTCCCAAGGCGCTTCTCGAGTACGGCCAGCAGCATCGCCACGCGGCGATAGTCGTAGCCGGTCACGGTCCGCTGCGGGCTGCCAAAGCTGGAAGTCGTAACGAGGGCCTGAATCTCGATCAGCACCGGTCGCGTGCCTTCGAGCACGGCCGTCACGGCCGAACCGGACGAGCCATATTGCCGCTGCGATAGAAATACTTCCGAAGGATTTGGTACTTCTTCTAAGCCGCGCGAAGTCATCGCGAAGACTCCGATCTCGTTCGTCGAGCCATACCTATTCTTCGCCGCGCGCAGAATGCGGTAGGCATGTGTTCGCTCACCTTCGAATTGCAGGACCGCATCGACAATATGTTCGAGCACTTTGGGTCCGGCGATCATCCCCTCTTTCGTCACATGCCCTACGATAAAGACCGGAATACCGCTCGACTTCGCAGCCTGCATCAACAGCGCGGTGGATTCGCGGACTTGTGTGACACTGCCCGGCGCCGACTCGATCATCGGACGGTACATCGTCTGGATGGAATCGACGATCACTACGTCCGGCACCATCTCGCGCATCGCCTCCAAAACCGATTCGATGTTGGTTTCGGCGAGGATGTAAAGATTGTCGTATTCGAGTCCCAATCGCGCTGCGCGGCTCTTAAGCTGCCGGGCCGATTCCTCGCCGGAGACATAGAGAGTCTTGGCAGACAAAAGTCCTCGCACCATCTGCATCAAGAGTGTGGACTTGCCAATGCCAGGATCGCCGGCGACGAGCACGATCGAACCCGGCATGATGCCGCCGCCGAGCACGCGGTCGAGCTCGCCGATGCCGGTGGAGGTGCGCTGCTCATCATCGGCGCTGATCTCGCTCAACCGAATCGGTCGGGCCGCCGTGCCATTCTGCTGTGTGCGTGCACCGAGCGCCTTCGGGTGTTCCTGAGCGGAGGCCACCTTTTCCTCGATGAAGCTATTCCACGAGCCGCACTC
This sequence comes from Bacteroidota bacterium, assembly GCA_030706745.1. NCBI lineage: Bacteria > Pseudomonadati > Bacteroidota > Bacteroidota bacterium. Next base: position 38,354 of record JAUZNX010000008.1, on the reverse strand, counting down.
GGCACACTTGCCAATCCATCGCGGTGAGATGTAGCCGCAGGATTGGCAGACGAATTGGGTTTTTATTTTGGACACGCTATCGGAGGATTTCGACTCGCTGACGGGCTTCGTTCATTCCTGCTGCTTTAATGCTGAGTTCAAACACTCCGGAGCTCGCAGGCAAATCTGCAAGATGGACTGTCTGATCGCCGCGGGAGAGATGAACCGGAATGGACTTCTCGATCGAGCCAACCACGGAGATGAAAGAAATTGTGGCATCGGTCTCGGCAGCGCTGTGAACGGTTACGTCCATAGAAGATGACGCCGGATTGGGCCGCGCAGGCTCGATCCGCAGTTCCAAACTGCCGTTCATCTCAGAGCGATACAGACCGGTCCCGCAGGTATCGCCAGCAGAAATAAATCCATCGGCAGCCGTGACAAGCGTAGAGTAATTTGCCGTCGCACTTGCGAAATGCACTGCAGTCGAATCGTGCGGCGCGACAATCGTTGTAAATGGAATCGAGATTTGCGAGCGATCCAGACTGAGCGAGGAAGCAAGTCCCCGGGTATTTCTCGCGAGCGTTGCGATACGGTTGCCATCCGTGCCACCAGTCCATTTGGCGTCATACAGGCAGATGCCGGTATCCGGACCGCCCGCCGGACAATTTACAAAGTCCTTCAAGGTCACAAAATCCGCATCGTAGGACACTGTAAATTGAATCGAATCGAGATTGATCGGTTTCGGCTCCGCATCAATCGAAAACACAAGCGCGCCGCTCTCGCCAACGTGCGGCACAATCACCGTGTCAAGTTTTATGCTGAACGTACCGGAACTCGTGCCAAGCAGCGTGACCGACCCGAGATGCGCTGTATCTGACATCAGCGTGGTAACGGCTCGCCAGGCGCCGAGCCATCGCGGATGAAAATCGAAGACCAGCGCGTGTTGCCCGCGGGCCGCAAATGTAATTGGACTCGCCGTGATGATACTAAAGACCGAATCGTCGCCGGTCAGCGGTGTAAGAGTGAGCGAAATCGGGACATCATTTGGATTGGTCATCACGACTTGCCGCTGCATCGAACCCGGCAAAACCTGATTGCCAAAATTAATGACGCTATCGCCAAGCGGAAGCAAGCGAGTCGACACGCCGGTATAGATAAGCGTGTCGTAGGCGCCATGACCTATGCTATCAACTGCTTCAACGATCATGGTCGCATTCAGAGTCTTATCTGAGACTGTCGCTGTGAGTGAGGCGTGCCACTTGTCCGTAAAGCTCGCGAGTGTGGCAGTACTGTTCGTGCTGGTCGGTAAGAACGTGACAGAGCGCAGCCCACGGTCCCAGGCGCGCACTTCGGTCGCCGAGAAATCATACGTCAGGCTGGCGGGCGAAGTGGATGTTATCACAGGCGAATAACTATCAGGCTGCGGATCGTAGCGCATCGTGTCCCTCATAAAGTTGCCGACTGAATCCCACGCTTCGACAAGCGTTCGAGCCGAATACAGCGTATCCGTGATTGTAACCTGAACGATAGCCTTTTGTGCACTACTGAACGTGACGGAAGGAGTCTGACTATTGATAATCGGCGTAAGCTGAACGCGTTGGAGACCACGATCGCCGGGACGGAGTTCGGTTACAATACCGCTGAGCACGCCCCGCGGAATCGCAACGGGGTCCTGCACGAAGAGCGGCGGGAGTGTATCACCGCCAGTCTCACCATAAGAATAGCAGAGAGTGCTCGAGTTCTTGAATGAATCGACCGCGATCAAGCATCCGCTCGTAGGATCCCCAAGTTTTGGCATTCGCAAGTAAGCGACTGCATATCGGTTCGTCAGGTAATGGACACTATCGAGTACAAGATTCACTGCACCCGGCTGCAACGTAACACTTTGTATTCCACGGTCCCATGCTCGCTGCTCGGTGATCTTCATCGTCACCACACCGCCGCCCACCCATTGTGCCGGCTCGATGACCGGCGGCAAAACATCCGGTTTCGGATCGTAGTGAACGTGGATGTATGATTTGTTGCCCAATGAGTCTGTCGCGGTAAAGTACCCATCGGCTGGCTGAAGCGAATCAATCACGATGAGCGAATCCGTCGCGGAGTCACTGGTCACGACAGGCAGCCGAGGATGCCGGAAATTCCTGAGAGAGTCATCGATGAAGAGGCGCATCCCGCTCTCGCACGGCCATGGATCGTAGGTCGTCAGAATCCGCTTTGTAAACATTGTTGCATCCACCTTGTAGGTTGGAGGATTTTTGTCATTGGTTGATCCGCCCAACTCGAAATCAAAACTTGCCCGTGGTGTCGCGCCATTGTAGTTCAGATTGACTTCGACCGTATGCGATTTCCACCAGGCGCAGGGATTCGCACTTACATATCGGAGCATGCACCGCTCGCCAAAGATCAGATGACTGATCGCGAGCATTGTCGGCAGATACAAGGTCGAGTCATACGCCTGGAAATATGCACCACCGGTCCCATCGGCGAGGTCCTTCCCAGTGTAGTTCGTCATCTTCAGATTCGAATCACTCGGATTCACATCCATGAAGTAAAGCGAAATGCCATTCGCCGCGAGGTACCGTCGAATAGAATCGGCTTGGTCCGGAGAGTCATCAGTCACCAAGATCATGATGCGTCGCTGAATGGTACTGTGCAGGAGCACAGTGACGCCCATATCGATGCCCGAATCGACATTCGTCGTGCTGAATAAACTCGGTGGGAATCCTCCCATCAGGTCGTTCATAAAACTCTGAACATCCGTGGGGTTGTTAGAATAATAGAACCACTTCGTGGGACCCGGCCAGGGGCTTGCCGCCACCGCAAACTCCACGAGCGCCAATTGGGAAGGCGCGGGAATGCTCGCGATAAATCCTGAAAACGCGTCGAAGAACTTCTGGTAGTTACGGTTGGTCTGGGGCCCCGATCCAACGCTTTGTTCCATCGAACGGCTGGTATCGACCACGAAGCAGATCGCCGCGGAAGTTGATCCTGAACAGCCCGACAGGTCCAATGGCGATTGCAGGACTCCGTCCTCCTTCACTGTGAAGTTCGCCGAAGTTATCGATTGTGCCGGCTGATTATTTTCCGTCACGCTCACCGGGATCCGAACGATCGGGAAACTATCGACGATCGGTTTACTCGCCGTGAACGAAATTTGCCCAACGACCGGACTTGCCGGAAGGGATAAGAGTAAGAGTAACCACAGCAACGGGGACTTACGCATCAGCAGAGTATTTGTCTGTTTCCTAACGTGCCCCCCGCGCGAAATGGCTCCCGGTCCTATCAAAGGATCAGCATCGCATCTCCGTAGCTGAAGAATCGGTATTCGGCTTCAATCGCATGCTGATAGCACTCGAGCAAAAACTCGCGCCCCATGAATGCTGAGATCATCATGAGCAAAGTCGAACGCGGCAAGTGGAAGTTCGTAATGATTGCATCCGGTACTCGCATTTGGTATGGCGGATAAATAAAGATGCCGCTCATTCCTGAGCCTGCTCTTACTCCCCCTCCTATGCCAATAGGAGGGGGCTGGGGGGTGGTCGCAAGTGTTTCCAGTGTCCGCACCGATGTTGTCCCAACTGCAATCACCCGCTTGCCCTCGGACTTCGCTGCATTGATGGCCGCCGCATCGGCTTCGTCCATCTCGTAATACTCTTCGTGCATCCGGTGCTCCGTAATGTCCTCGGATTGCACGGGACGGAACGTGCCAAGCCCCGTATGCAGCGTGACGCGCGCGATCTTCACGCCTCTCGCTTCAATGGCTGCAAGCAATTCAGGCGTGAAGTGCAGTCCTGCCGTTGGCGCTGCCACCGCACCCGGGATTTCCGCGAAAACGGTCTGGTAACGCTCTTTGTCGGATTCTTCCGCAGCACGGTGAAGATATGGGGGCAATGGCATTTGTCCCGTCTTCTCCAGCGCTCGCCAAAACTCTTCGCGAGTGCAGCCAAACCGAACGATCTTCTCCCCTTCTCCCAAATCCTGTTCGACGGTGCAGGTGAGTTCCTCAAAGGAAATTACTTCGCCTTCTTTTACTTTTTTCGCCGGACGCGCGAGCGTCTTCCATCTCTCTGCTTCGCCCTCGAACCGTTGGAGCAATAGCAGCTCGATGTCGGCCCCGGTCTGGACGCGCCTGCCGATCAAGCGCGCCGGTATGACCTTCGTCTTATTAAGGACAAGCACGTCGCCTTCGAAAAGATAATCAAGAATGTCCGCGAACTTCCGGTCGTCCCATGTTCGCGTATTTCGGTTCACGACGAGCAGCCTCGAATCACCGCGCCGCGCGGGCGGATAGAGCGCAATGAGGTGCTCGGGCAGTGGGTAATCGTAATCCGAGAGGCGGGTACTCATGCGCGGCGAAGTTTTGCGGCGACCTCGGAAAGGTGAGATTTGAATAACGAGGGTCGCAGCAGGTATTCCAAAACGATACACGGGATAAAAATGACCAGTGCAAAAATGGCTAACCGCGCGATCGGCACTTCGAGTCCAATGGCCGCTGGAAGCGCCGATGCAAGCGCAGGTTGAACAACAAGCCAGACGATAAGCGTGACAGCAATTCCGATGAGCAGCGGCAACTGAAAATTCTCCCGCCAACGAGGATTGACTATGCGCTTCAGGTAAATCAACATACCCGCGTACCCGAGAACATTCACCAGCGATACGGACAGAGCAACGTAGACAATGCCGCCCCACTGGAATGCGGCTATGAGTACGATAAGCAGCAAAAGCTGTAGCCCCCGGATAACGGAAATTTCGGTGAGCTTGAGCGTTGCACCGAGTATCATCTTTGCATTTTCAAAGAGCGGCACGGTTAGCACAAGTCCCGCGAGCGCCGAAAGTGGCTCGGCAACGCCGCCCCAATTCGAAGAGAGAAACACGCGGACCAGATCCTTGCTTTCGAGTGCAATGAAGATTGCGGCAGGGACCAGCAAACGTACCAGAAAGAAATTCGTGATCGCGAAGGCACGCTCAAGCATTGCTCGGTCATGCTGAACCTCGGCGTAGGTGGCAATCGAAACGCGCGCTACAATCGGCGCGACAGCCGTGGCCGGAAGCATGGCAATCGTGAATGCCTGAGCGTAATAGCCCAGGAAAAACGATCCGAACAGATAGGCCACCAGCAAATTATCAATTCGAAACAGCCAGCTTTCGAATACGCGATTGAAGAGTACCTTCGTCCCGAACCGCCAGAGCCAGCGCGCCGTGCCACGATCGAAATACTTCCACGGGTGCGGCCTGAGCGCGACCAATCCCGAATGCAACACATAGAATCTATCCAGTGCATAGCCTAGGAGCGTCGAGAGGACGGTTGCCACCGGTATCGCCCAGACCCCACCACCACCGAGCGCAAATGCGACGGAAGTCCCATGAAGCAGAATGTTGACGATCAGCGTAACGCGCGAAACTTTCGAATACGAAAGTTCGCGCTCCAGAATTTGCGTGTAGAAGGTATCGAGCGCCGAAACGAACCGCTGAACAGCATACATCCCGATGAGCGCGGCGATGATCGTGCCGTGAGTCTTCGAAAGCGAAAAGAGTCCCAACGCCATTGCCAGCAGCGCGAAGAATCCGTTGACGGCGACGGTGAGAATAAAGACATTCTCTTTGAGATTCGGCAGCGGCTCGGTGACGAGATTATCGCGGACATTGATGATTGCGCTGGTAAACGAGAACGCCGCAAAGCTAATGATGAGATCAACGAAGCTGAGCGCCGTCTGATACAGACCCACCTGCTCCGGCGTAAGCAACAGCGCGAGCGCCTTCCGCGCCGCGATGCCGAGTAAGATCGAGATATAGGTCGCACCGGTGAGCAGTGCAGCACCGCGAACGGCCCGGCGGCCAATGGTATGTTTAGGGTCTATCGGCGTTAACTCATTTTCGATTTGATTCGGGCTAATGCCATTAGCCCCTACCTCGACCACCGGCTCTCGATCCTCCATCAGGCCGCAAGGATGGCATGCAATTCCTGCACGCTCCGGACTTTGCGTTCGCCTTTACGCAGCGAGCTAATGGCGCTGACGACACTCGCCGCCGCCGAGAGCGTCGTGATGAATGGCACTTTGTGCTCGATCGCTGCCCAGCCGATCTGGTACTCTGCGATACGTGAGATTTCACCACTCGGTGTATTGATTACAACCTGGACCTCGTGGTTCTTAATCGCATCCACGATATTCGGGCGGCCCTCGCTTACCTTGCGAATCGTCTCGGCCGGAATGGCGTGCTCCCGAAGGAATGAGGCTGTTCCTTCCGTAGCAATAATACGGAAGCCAAGATCCGAAAAACCTCGAATAACCTCAGCAGACTTTGCGCGTTTATCCAAATCGCGCAAGGATACGAACAATGTCCCCTCGGTCGGAAGACGCATGTTCGCGCCGATATGGGATTTCAGGATCGCTTCGCCAAAGTCCACACCAACCCCCATCACTTCGCCGGTCGAACGCATTTCTGGTCCCAAAAACATTTTCACACGGGGAAATTTGTCGAATGGGAAGACGGATTCTTTGATTGCGACGAATGGTGTCTTCTTTTCAAAGTCGCGGACACCAAGTTCTTTCAGCTTGCGGCCAATCATCACTTTAGCAGCAATCTTAGCCAGCGGCCTGCCAGTGGCCTTCGAAACGAATGGCACCGTCCGGCTTGCGCGCGGATTTACTTCAAGGACATAAACGGTGTCATCCTTGAGCGCGTACTGCACGTTAATGAGTCCGACAACTTCCAGCGCCGTGGCGAGTCGACGGGTATAGTCAACGATCTGGGCGTAATTCTTCTCCGATATATAGTACGGCGGAATGACGCTCGATGAGTCTCCCGAATGGATACCGGCCTCTTCGATGTGCTGCATGATGCCGCCGATCACGACAGTCCCCTCCTTGTCGCGTACCGCATCGACATCGAACTCGTAGGCATCCTCCAAAAAGCGGTCGATGAGAATCGGATGGCTGGGGCTGACGCCACGCGCATTCGCCATGTATTCGGCGATCGCATCCGAACGATAACAGATCTCCATCGCGCGTCCGCCAAGCACGTAACTGGGCCGCACCAACACCGGATAGCCGACCCGCTCGGCCACACGAATCGCCTCGTCTGTCTCGAACGCGGTCCCATATGGCGGACACTTGATCTTCAGTCGATCGATGAGCTCGCCAAATCGCTTACGGTCCTCGGCGACATCGATCATGTCGGGTGACGTGCCAAGGATGGGCACACCGGCAGCTTCGAGCTGCTTCGCAAGCTTCAGTGGCGTTTGTCCACCGAAGGTGACAATCACGCCATCGGGCCGCTCGAAATCGAGCACGTTCATCACGTCCTCGAAGGTCAAGGGCTCAAAGTAGAGCTTATCACAGGTATCGTAATCGGTCGAGACAGTCTCGGGGTTGCAATTAATCATGATCGTCTCGAAGCCCTCTTCTTCGAGCGCGAGCGCGGCATGGACGCAGCAATAATCGAACTCGATCCCCTGTCCAATGCGGTTCGGCCCGCCGCCCAAGATCACGACTTTCTTCCTGCCTGATCGCCGCGACTCGTTCTCCTCTTCGTAGGTCGAGTAATGGTACGGCGTCTCGGCAGCGAACTCCGCAGCGCAGGTATCGACGGTCTTGAAGACGGGCACCAGGCCGAGTTCTATCCGTCGGGCGCGAACATCGCTCTCGCCCACACCGAAGATTTCGGCGATTTGGCGGTCGGAAAAACCGGTGCGCTTCGCGCGGTAAAGAAGGTCTTTTGTAATCTGTAGGTTGGGCATTCAGAGTTGAGAAACAGTTGAGCGGCCAAAACGTCTCCGATGAAAGAAGACCTGCCCAAATTTAGCTGAATTGGGTCCACATTTACAGTCTCGCGCGGTACTCGCCATTAATCAACAAGGGAACTGTTGAACTCGCATTCAACTGGCTCGCGAGAACCACATCCTCGGCGTCCCCCCGCTCTATTAGTTCGATGCCGGACGCACACCGCATCAATTGCACTTCTATCTGGCTTTCAAACTTCTCAAATACAGCATGGGCCGCCAGTGACTCCGGCGATTTTGTACCCTCCAAGCACGAGATAATTGCTCCGGCACCCAGCATGTCCTCAAATGCCGGACGAAGTGTTCCGTCCGGCCATTGCTCTCCACAGGGAATCACCGCGACCGAGTTAAATTTGCCCGCATACTCTGCAACCGCCCTGGCATTACGAATGCAACCCGCCACGGATGGTTTAGTCATTGCGGCCAACGTCAGCGTTGATCCATTAGGTGATGGTAGGACTAATCTGGTGCCGGGCGGAATACCCAGAAGCGATGCGGGAGATAAGGTGTACTCACCCGGAGTCCCTCGCTTCCTGGCAGGGATAGCATTCTGCTCTCACGCAAACGCCTCAACGGTCTCATCTTTGAATCGATACGGAATAACGGTGGCACCCCGCGCAGTCGCGACATCGACGGCGGTGGAAAAAGAAAGGACATCCACAATGATGATAAGGTCCGATGAGTCCCGTAGCGCGCGAACTCCCTCCAATCCCCAATCGCATCGGACATTGAAATCAGTTTGATCGAAGAATCGCTTGATATACTCAGTCATTGCTCCACTTTTGCCACTCGTCTTCGGGTGGCTTGGGCGGGCGCCAGAATCCTCCGAATCGTTGAGCCGGTGAACTATCACCACGCTTGCCGCTCAACCACATAAATAAAATCCCAACAAGCCCAGCGCCGGCGATGAGCAACACGTACAGGACAACGGTATCGGCGCGTATCATAGGAGTAACTCTGAATGTAGCAACTCCCCCAATCGTTCGATCCTTGGTCCATCCCAATCCTCTTCGGGAAAGACACGGTAATCATTGAGAAGACCGGCCGGCCTGATCATAACTACCGGCATACCAAGTACCTTTGCTTGTGCAAGTTCACCGTTATCGCCATCGGCAACATAAAGGCATTCGGCCGCGGCAAACCCAAGCCGTCTCAACGCCCGATCGTAGAATTCCGGCATTGGCTTGCGCAAGCCCTCCTCACAAGAGAAGAGCGGCTCATCGAAGAGTGGAGCAAATTCGTGCGTTTGCCAAAGGATCGGCACATCTGCCGTGCAATTCGACAGCAGACCGATTTTCAGTCCCCGCATTCGGAGTTGCATGAGCGTCTCGATCGCATCCGGCCTGGGTGTGAGCCACCCACGCACAAACTCCGTTCGAATTTCGACAGCTCCTCCGAGCGCAGATTCATCATATCGGGCACTACACAGTTCTGCCGCTGCCCTGATAGAATCCGCAATGGAGCCATGCACGCCACGCGATCGGTCGTGAAACGTTGCTCTCCATCCATCAGCGAATTCCGTTCGTGGCACCCCAAGTATGTCGGCAATCGTATGATGCAACCCTTCGACTTGGGCGACGGTCGCATTATCGACGAGCGTTCCGAAGAGATCGAACAGGACAGCCTTCATGGTGCGCCCTGAACAAATTCCAACTATGAGTCATTCTGAGCAGGATGCCCTCCGAGCCGAAGAGTCGCGTGGTCCTTAGCTGAGAGATTTCCATCAAGCGATCCTTCGACTCCACTTCGTTCCGTCTCAGGATGACATTTTTTTGAAATTGAAATATTATTTTCGAGAACTTGGCTTGAATTCTGATGTTACAAATATCGAATGATCGCGCGGGGTGCTCATTCTGATAGAATCGGAGTCTTCATTTCCGTCTCTATTAGAGCAGCGATGACGACCACGAAAGTGAACATCTGCTGCTTTGACCGAAATAAGATTCGCACCTTATAGGTACTAACCTGAGCGCTACGCGCGCGATGTATAAGGCCACGGCGGGAGGCGCACCATCGGTGCTAATCCTGCTCCGTGGCTTTTTTTCTTGCTGCAACCTTAATTCGGCAACACTTCTGAATATCGATCTTGACAATTCGTCGTGGTCCCCGAAAGGGATCATCAGCCCCGTTATTAAACTTTCACGCAGTTAGCGATCTCCAATGGGCGCATTTACCCCCTAGACGTTGTTGCTAGGCCTTCGCTTCTCGATCCACCGAACTCATCCCGAACGCGTGAACCGATCTCTCAAGTATGTACTCCTCGCGCTGGCCGCTCTTGTGGTGGTCTTTATTATCTACCGCATCGTTACGGCCGCGAAGCCACCGGCTCCGAAAAAACAGCCGACGCCGCTCGTGCGTGTCGCACATCCGGTGCGCGAGGACGTCATATACAAGCTCGACTATGATGGCGATGTGATCCCGGTCCTGCAGGCCAACATTTTCAGCCGTGTCACCGGGTTGCTCGAGGCAGTTTATACAGACATGGGCAGAACGGTGCGCCGTGGTCAACTTCTCGCCCTCATTGATACCGCCGCAGCGCATCAGGCGGAGTTGCAGGCGGCGGCCAGTTACTACAATGCTCGCGCAGCGGAAGCGCGGACACGGGACCTGGCAAAGAAGAATCTCGCCGCTCAGCAGGACCTCGACAATGCTGTCGCCACACTCCGCACTGCGGAAGCCGCATACGAGTCTGCGAAGATTCAACTGAGTTATTCCAAGATCACTGCCCCCTTCCACGGGTTTGTAACAAAGCGCTGGCTCGATCCGGGCGCGGTGGTTTCCTCGAATCCCATTGCAGGCAACAGCAACACCACGATTTTGACGATCATGGACATCGATACGGTGCGTGTCGATGTCAACGTACTCGATGCCGATGTCGCGAAAATCCCAAAGGCGAAGCAGGCAATTGTAACATTGAATACTCTGCCGGGGCGCGAATTCCGCGCGTTCGTCGCTACTTCGTCCCAGGCCATTAGCACCACCACCCGGACGATGCAAGTCGAAATTCTCATCCCGAATCACGATCAGGCAATCAAACCCGGCTCGTTCGCGCACGTTCAACTCATCACTGGCGAAAATCCGGACGCCCTGACTGTGCCTCCGGAAGCGGTCCTTCGGGATTCCGCCGGATCGTTCGTGCTCGTTGCGCAAGATTCCATCGCGAAGCGAAAGAGTGTTCAGACCGGCGTCACGCAAAATGGCCGTCTCGAAATCCTCTCGGGGCTTGATGGCACCGAGCAAGTCATTGTCGTGGGACAGACGTTTGCCAAACCAAATGGCAAAATACAGATCGTCCGCACTCCATCACCGGCGGACGCAACCCGTAACCGCTTCGATACCACTCAGCACTAAGCACTGAGCATTCCATGTGGTTAACCAGACTCGCACTTAAATATCCGATCTCGGCATTCCTGATCGGATTTACGATCCTCGTGCTCGGCGTCGTATCGCTGCTGCAGTTGCCGATCGATCTGCTGCCGAACATCTCTATCCCCGTCGTCACGACGATCACGTTCTATACCGGCGCGTCTCCGAAGGACATGGAACAGTCGGTGACAGCTATTGTCGAACGCGGTGTGAGTTCGGTCAACGATGTGAATTACGTCCAGTCTGCCACGCGAGAAGGCATCTCACAGGTCCGAATTAATTTCAATTGGAGCGCGAACGTCGATGTCGGTCTGATCGATGTAATCCAACGGCTGAACCGGATAGTCACACAACTACCAACGGGCGTGCAGCCGCCGATTTCCCTTCGGTTCGACATCACCAATCTGCCGGTTATTACACTTGCCATCAGCGGCGATATGAATGGGCGCGATCTTTACGATCTCGCCTATAACACAATCGAGCCGCAGCTCGAGCATGTCACTGGGGTCGCTTCGGCGCAAGTCATCGGCGGACAAGTACGTGAGATACACGTAACAGTGGACCGCAACCGGATTCAAGCGATCGGGATGCCGATTACTACCGTGATGAGCGCAATTGCAAACGCCAATTTGATCGTACCGAGTGGCGATCTCAAGAGCGGCGTCTTCGATTATTCTCTCAAAACGGAGAGCCTGTTCAATCTCGTGAAACCCATTGGAGACATCGTCCTGAAGGATTCGTCGGGTGTGCCAATCCGCATTCGGGATGTCGCGACGGTCGATGATAGCTATCAGGAAGAGACTGAGACCATTCGCGTTGATGGCCGGTCAGGGCTCGTTCTACGCGTACAGAAATTGGCAACGGCCAATACCGTTTCTGTCGTCGATAATATTATTGAGGCGATCCCAAAACTCACCGGGGTCCCGTCGAACGTCCATATCGCACTGACCTTCGACCAGTCTACGTATATCCGGCAGACGATCAATGGCCTGTCTCGAGAGGCGATGATCGGCTCGCTGCTCGCGATGGCGATCATCATGATCTTCCTTCGCAATATCCGCGGGACGATCATTATTATCGTTGCCATTCCCCTCTCGATCCTGATAACGTTCATCATGTTCCGCTTTGGGAACATCACATTGAACATAATGACCTTCGGCGGACTGGCACTCGCCGTAGGACGGTTGGTCGACGACTCTATCGTGGAGTTGGAAGCGATCAGTCGGCATTACAACAATCCCAAGCCCGGCGAGTCGAAGCATGACCAGACACTCGCCGCCGCGAGCGAAGTCGCCACGCCGATTTTCGTTTCCACTCTGACGACCGTCATCGTGTTCTTGCCCGTCGTTTTCCTGACCGGCATTGCGAAGTTGCTGTTCACACCGCTGACGCTCACTATCGCTGTCGCGCTCTTCGGCTCGTTCTTCGTTTCTAGAACAATCACCCCGCTGCTTTGCCTGCGCTTTCTGCCACCCGAGAAAGAGATGGACCGCAAGTCGCGCAAGCGCTCGGACCGGCTCCGCGTGTTCTTCCACGACGCAATCGAACGGATCGATCAGAAATACGAGAATATGCTCGAGTGGTCGCTGAAGCATCGAAAAGTGATCATGATTAGTATTCTCACCCTTGCCGCCGTCTCGGTATTCCTATTCAAGTTCATTGGTACCGAATTCTTCCCCGATCAGGATGAGAGTGTCTTTACCGTTTCGATCAAAAATCCGGTCGGAACGCGCATTGAAGAGACGACCAAGACTGTCATGGCAATCGAGGATATCCTGCGGAAGAGCGTACCCGAGATGAACGCGATGGTCACCGATATTGGTGTGCCTTCGGCAAAGAGTGGTAATTTCTTTGGGCGCAATACTGGCGAACACGCTGCCAATATTCAAGTCTCGCTTGTGCCGACCGATGAACGCAAACGGACCGTTTTTCAAATCATGGATTCGGTCCGGCCTAAACTTTCGAATTATCTTGGCGCGGTCAATTATGTCAGTGCCAGCGGATTTCTTCGGTTCCTGCTCAATTTCGGTTCGGCCGCGCCGATTGACATTGAAGTTCGCGGGTATGACCTCGACCAGGGTTCTGCGCTCTCGAAGCAGGTTTTGGCCGCCGTTCGATCCACTCCCGGCGCTGTGAACGCACAGTCCACGCGCGAAGACGATCTGCCGGAATTGCGGATCAATATTGATAGAGATAAAGCCGGGATACTCGGGATCACGGTCGCACAAATTTCGAATACCATTAATGCGGCAATCAACGGAGCGGTCGCTTCCTTATATACCGATCCGCAAAGTGGGAATGCTTATAATATCCTCGTGCGATTCGATGAGAAGTTTCGAAAGAATCCGGATGATCTGCGGAAACTCTTGCTGACGACCCCCTCGGGCCAACAGGTGTTACTTGGCTCCGTTGCGACGATTACGCAAGACGCTTCTCCGGTCGAAATCGACCGCAAGTATCAGCAGCGCATCATCGACGTGACGGCCGAAGTCAGTGGGCGGGATTTGGGAAGCGTGGCGCAGGAGATTCAGACCAAGCTGGATAAGATCGCAGTACCGCCGGGGTTCCAGGTGAAACTCGGCGGCAACGTCGAGCAGCAACAAAAGACATTTGGCGATCTGACGATGGCCTTCGGTCTTGCCATTCTACTGGTCTACGTTGTAATGGCCTCGCAATTCCAATCGCTTGCCGATCCGTTCATCATCATGTTCACAGTTCCCTTTGGTATCGTTGGCGTACTGTGGGCGCTATTTCTGACTGGCACGACCCTTTCGGTCACAAGCTTCCAGGGCATTATTGTAATGGTAGGAATCGTGGTGAGCAATGGAATTCTGCTTGTCGATTACACGAATCACCTTCGCATGAAAGGGGAAAGTCTTCAGGACGCGGTAATCCATGGCGGACGCACACGGCTCAAGCCAATCCTGATGACATCACTCGCGACTGTGCTTGGTCTGATTCCGATGGCAATCGGGATGGGCGGAGAGAAGACTCAGGCTCCGCTGGCCATCGCGGTCATTGGCGGGCTAACCCTTTCGACGCTCCTGACGCTCTTCTTTGTGCCGACGCTCTATACGATCTTCGAAGAGCGATTCCGCAGGAAGCTGGCACCGGAGGAAGGCTCCGTAGCGCAATAGCAGCATTCTTCTCATCTGTCCGATCGTATCCGATCGGACAGATTCGCGTTGGGCATCAACTCACTCGTTCGTGATTGTGAATCTTGTCCAATTGGATTTCAGTCACCCCATCTGGTGCGGTCCGAATGATCGGTCCGAACTTATGACCGAATAATACCTCGTGTGCCTTGTACGAGGTCCGCGAATAGACTGTTTGCGAGAATGTGTCGTCGAATGCCTTGAGAATAATGAGAAACTCCGCATCGGCCGCGTCGAGTTGCTCCTGTGTGATACCATACAACGGACTTTCCGGCTCAATAGGATGCACCACAGTCCAACTCAAGTGGAAGAAATTCACCTTATTGCGTTCGAGTTCGAGTTGATGGAACCGCCGCACGCGCTCGCCCTTTTCTGTCACTTCGACCCATCCGAGTGTCACGATCGCTTCGACTTCGATCAGTTGATTGGATCGCTGGTTCGCGACGCGAAACATCAGTCCGGATGTCGCTTTACTCTCGGGAGCCCGATAGGGAGCCACGACGGCAGCGCCGCTATAGATGATTCGTGCAACTGGCCGCGAAAACCGGCCATAGAGTAAGCCGGTCGCCAGAGCAAATGAAAGGAGGCCCGCCATCGACTCAAGGGCCGCTACTGTGCTGGCCAAGGCACTCACCGGGGCAATTCGGCCAAAGCCAACCGTCGTGAATGTCTGAGCGCTGAAGAACACACTCTCGAAATATTGAGACATAGCGGTCCTACCATCTATGCCCGAAAGCCCACTCAGGCCGACGGCATAATACACGGCACCAAAGCCCGCATTAATCAGCACGTATGCGCCAAAGAGCCAAAGACTAAATTGCCACCATGGGATCGAGATGAGATAGTGGTAGCCGCTGAATGCCTCGAAGAAGGGCTGACCTTTGCGCCGAATATTGAATGATCCGTCGCGATTGAGCAGGCGTGCCTGCGCCTCGGCGGCCTTCGTGCCAAAGCCAAGATCCTGGAATTTTTGATGAGCCAAGACGAATGCAAGTTAGGAATGACAATTTACCAATAGTGGAATGCCATCCAGCATATTCTTAATTCCGCATGACCTCCGTTTTATCGATCCATACTGGTTTCGATTTTAGACATCCGTTGCAGTGCCGTTGGCGTGACCATTGGAGGTGCTGGTAGCCACTCGGAGCGTTTCGGCCTCAACGATGGACTCATCACCCGGCATCCCAATGAGTGCGCGGCCTTGCCTATCAACGGCCCATACGGGTTTGCCAACAAACGCTGGAATGTCCGCAGGACGTGGATGCCGATATGGAATATTCAGGATGTACTCAATCAATTTATCCTGAATGAACCGGTCGGTCGATTGGCGAGCGCATTGAATCGCGGCGAGGAGTTCGCGCACGTCTTCCCCGTCCCACGTCACAATAAAATTGCAGGCTCCGAAAGGATTGATAAACTTTTGGCCGGCCATGCGTGCCAGTGGCGTCATGCTCCGTACTTCTCGCTCCGTTTTGTGAATGAAGGAATCGCGCAAGATACTCTCTCGCGGTGCTGCTCCATTTCGCAACAAGTGCGCGGATCGCGCGCTTGCTGCATTTTGAGCGCTCGCGGCACTCCGATTGGACACAGAATCTATTCCCTCGCTAGAAAACGATTGAAAACCACCTACATTCGACCGATGCGAATCCCGTGCCCAAAACCATTCGAGTGCGGGAAGTATCGGCTAAGATGCAGGAGCGGCAGCAATTTGCGCGCCACAAATTCCATTTGGACTGACTAAACACAAATCACCTTTGCGAAAAGAAAGGCCGATGCGACAATTTGCCTGAATCCGGACTTACTGGCGAATGAATGGCCGAAAGACAGAGATTCCATTCACCCTGAGTTCACAGTAGTATGCTCCCCCTGGCAATCTGGAGATATCAGTTACGACCATATGATCCCCAGATGGCTCCGCAACATTCGTTTTCGGGGTCAGCTGTACCCTAGCAAGTAAATCGTAGAATGCGATCGTGACAAGGCCCCCGCGTTGCATCGCGTATTGGAGCATCAGAGATGAGGAAGACTGCGGCTCGATCGAGAACGTGATTCCGGAATGCTCGGCCATTTGTTCGACCGACGCAGGAATCGTTGGGACTTTGATTGCCCGGTAGCAGTAATCATAACCAAACGTCCCGTTCGATAGGAGCATTTCGAATGCCGTTGAATTGTCTGGCCGGACTTCGGTAAACGCAACAGAATCGGGTTGCACGAATCCCCAGCTAACCAACGTATTCTGATTTGGAAGGCGTTGAACGTAGCCCATTGCTTGCGAATGTATCTCCGGGGTATGATGGTACTGCCAGACAAGCCGGACGGTTCTGGCTACGGGATCCACCTCATACTCGACGGCACGGCTATTCGCATAAAAACTGCCAACTTTGCCTTCGACCGAATCAATGTCGGCGTTGTCAAAGAGAGTAATATGACCATTGGGAAGAAATCGCGCCGCATGTTGGTACGAGAACCAGATCGAATCCCCCACGAGGGTAAATTGGTTGTGCTTTCCTCCCATTCTCCACAAAATCTCCCCGGTCGGATACTTGATGAGCGTGAGTTCGCAGAGATGTCGGTTCGAGATCAGAATATTGCCCGACGCGTCAAAGTCGATAGAATTAGCATGTTGAAAGTCAATCACCTTGTCCGAGAGTCTCACCTGCTTGGTCGTGGTATCGGCATCTGCAACCTTATAGTGATCGATCCCTCGCCAGAGAAAAAGACTATGCTTGTTTGCGTCGAATACCTCGACGGTATTGCCTTCAATGTGAACCCGAGTCGTATCGGTCGATCCGGGACGAAAGTCTTTTCGGGCCATGAGTGTATCACTGACCCCAATCAGCGCATAATGTCCATCCGGGAACATGCGAAGCTCGTGGATGTCCGTCTGATACCCCGGCGAAGCTTGCAGAGAATCAATGAGGGACCACGTTGCAGTGTCCATCACATAATACTTTCCGCCGGTCACTCCACCGGCTCCGAGTGTTGGTCCGGCGCCATAGGTAAGCCGGCCATTGGGCTGCAACTGAAAGTCTAAAATATGCCAGTCTTGCTGGAAGCACGGCTGATTCCGGAGCATATTTCCATGCTCATCGAACATTACCAGGTAGCTCGTCAGCGGGCCAAGAGTCCCCTTGCCCAACGTCGAAGTATAAATTTTCCCGGGCGCCGGATTCTGATCGACCGTCACTCGAAATGGCGGCTGCGCATGAAGCACCAACGAACTGAATCCGAGCCCAACAACTGCAACGAGCAGAGAACATAAGTTTTTCATCGCTCTCCGAAACATGGCGGGGCTGAAAAATATCACTGCCCGATGCCACGCAAATCTCGCTAGAGATTGCTATGGCCGCACAAACTGGGACATTGTTGTTCCGTGTGAGGTTTCAAGTACCACGAAGAATGTCCCACCCGCCAGAGACGATAGGTCGAGCGATGCCGAATGCACTCCGACCGCTTCGAGAATATTCGACGCGAGCGACTCAACTCGACGACCAAGAACGTCATACACCGAGATCGAGCAGACAGTGGGTTCGTCCAGAGTATAATGCACGGTGGCATTAGCTCCCTCGACACCAGGTTCGATCCACATCCCAATCCCGGTCACGTTTGTCGTAGCAGCCACAGAAGCGGGTGTCACCGCCACGATGGTATCCCGTGGGAACTTGATGGCACGATATGAATAATTTCCCGGCCACATCGCGAGCTCGAACGCTGTCGAATTATCCGGACGAACCTCTGTAATTGCAACATCATTACTGCCGCCCCAGCCGATCATTGTGTTTCCATTCCGTAATCGCTCCACATAACCCATGAACATACTGTAAGTCTCGGGCAGATGGTGAAACTGCCAGACGAGGGTGGCGGTCATGTTCACAGTGTCGAGTACATATTCCAGTGCGCGGCTTTTGTTGAGAACGGTCGAACTTCCGATGACCGTGTCAAAATTACTGTTATCGAAGAGCGTCAGGTGTCCTCCGGGCAGCAGTCGCACAGCATGTTGGTACGAGAACCAAATGGAATCGCCAACGAGCGTGAATTGATTGTGCGCGCCACCAAAGCGCCACTGGATCGCTCCGGTCTCGCCATTGATTTTTGTAATTTCGCACAGGTGCCTGTTCGACAGAACAATATTACCTATCGAATCGAAATCAAACGCATTGGCATGTTCGTAGTCAATATTCGCCGAAGTCAGTCTTTCGTGGATTGCATCGGCGACCGAAAAATGATCGTACCCGCGCCAGTTGAAAATAAGATTACGGTCCGCATCGAAGATCTGAATATTGTTCGACGTCACGAGAGCATCGCTGTTACCACCGGTGACATTCCGACTCATATCGACATCCACAAGCTCGTCACTAATCAGTGCGTAGCTTCCATCTGGGAATACTCGCAATTCATGCGGGTCCCCGGAATAGCCAGTCGCAACCCGGAAGGTGTCCGTGATATTCCAGGCCGTATCCATGCCATAGAACTGCCCATCTCCAAAATCGTAGTACGTTCGAAGTCCCGTCGGCTGGACCTTAAAGTCTGCCGCATAATCATTGTGCATCTCCCGACTGTGTTTGAGCACACCATGCTCGTCTGCAACCATGAGGAAGTCATCATTTGGCAGATGAGCGATCCCAAAATTTGCGAAATAGATATCGCCCGGTGTGGCGCCATTATCAACTGTGATGTACATGATCGGCAGAGTGTCCGCCACGACCGTATCCGCATCGAGCGTCCGAGCCGGTGCATGCATCGCTTGCTCGGCCTTCACGCTCGCTAGTTCGCCATCGTAGGGTGTTGCATGAGAAGCCGCGTAACCCTTCGTCGTGAAGGAAAAGGTATCACTAACAAGGCTGCCCCCCAGGAGCCGTGTGGCATATGACACCGTGACAGTTTCGCTGTAATCGAACGGGACATTCGGATGGAGAAGAAGCATTCGACCATTCATTGCATAGCGGGGCGCCAGTGTGTGAATACCGGAGCGGGTGCCGACTGCACTGAAGTGCGCTCCATCGAACGAGCGATCGAATGCGCCGCGCGCACGAAGCCCGATTTCCGTTTCTCGCACCATTTGCTCCGCTCCGGGAAGCGGATATTGATAGACGATTCCTGACCGCGTATGACTGGTTAGGGATCCTGCGACGACATGACCTGCCGAGAAAAAAGACAATACGAACGTGCACGCAAGCAGCGCCTGCGCCGTGCGGAGTCGAACCATTGGAGTGATGTTAAATTGTGCCGGGCTGACCGAATAGTCAGTGAACGAAGCTAAGGCATCGTATAGGATTTACGATGGCTCTAAAGGTTTAACACCAAATTCTTCATGACATAACAATCATGCGTGGAAAAACAAGAATCCGAATCCTCTTCCCGCTCAAACTCAGGCAAACTCCGGCTGCGTCTCGACCGAGGTAGCTGGCTCATACTCCTCGATCGATGGGCACGTGCAGATCAAAGTGCGATCGCCATATGCATTATTGACGCGTCCTGTCGCCGGCCAGAATTTGTTCGCGCGCAAGCTCTTAACCGGATATGCGGCCTTCTCGCGTGTATATGGATGCTGCCAGTTATCACTTATCACCGACTCCGCAGTGTGGGGAGAATTCTTCAGAACGTTGTCGGTCTTATCGGCCTTGCCAGTTGCGATTTCTTCGATCTCATTATGAACTGCGATCATCGCTTCGCAGAACCGGTCGAGTTCTTCCAGGGGCTCGCTTTCGGTTGGCTCAACCATCAGCGTACCTGCGACGGGAAACGAAAGCGTCGGCGCATGGAAGCCATAATCCATCAGGCGTTTGGCAATGTCTTCGACTTCGACGCCCAGCGCCTTGAAGCCGCGCATATCGAGGATCATCTCATGAGCGACGCGGCCATGAGTGCCTTTATACAGGACAGGGAATTTCTCTTGCAGTCGCGACTGAATGTAATTCGCATTCAGGATCGCGTACTTTGTTGCATTGGTGAGTCCATCCGCTCCCATCATCGCGATGTAAGCATAGGAGATCAGCAAAATGCTCGCACTGCCCCACGGAGCGGAGGCAACCGCACCGATCGCCTGCTCGCTGCCGATCGGGATAACAGAATGTCCCGGCAGGAACGCCGCGAGATGCTTGGCAACACCAATCGGTCCCACACCCGGCCCGCCGCCGCCATGCGGAATGCAGAAGGTCTTATGCAGATTCAAATGGCAGACGTCCGCGCCAATGGCCGCCGGACTCGTAAGTCCGACCTGTGCATTCATGTTGGCGCCGTCCATATAAACCTGTCCACCGGCGGCGTGTATGATCTCGCAAATTTCCTTGATCGCTTCTTCAAAAACGCCGTGCGTTGATGGGTAGGTCACCATGAACGCCCCTAAATTCGCGCGGTTCTCATCAACTTTCTTTCGTAAATCATCAAGATCGATGTTCCCGTTGGCATCGGTCTTAATCACAACCACCCGCATGCCTGCCATGACCGCACTTGCAGGATTCGTACCGTGCGCCGAAGCCGGAATCAAGACGACATCGCGATGCGATTCGCCTCGGCTCTTGTGGTACGCGCGAATAACGAGCAATCCGGTGTACTCCCCTTGCGCGCCAGCGTTCGGCTGAAGCGAAATCGCCGCAAAGCCGGTGATCGTGCGCAGCATCGATTCAAGTTCGGTAAATACTTCCTGATAACCAGCGGTCTGATCGAGCGGCGCGAATGGGTGCATCTCACCAAAACCTGGCAATGTGACCGGAATCATCTCGGCAGTTGCATTCAACTTCATCGTACAGCTTCCGAGTGGAATCATCCCATGCGCGAGCGAGAAGTCCTTGTTCTCGAGCAGCTTCAGGTACCGGAGCATCTCGGTCTCCGAGTGATGCCGGTTGAAAGTCGGATGCGTGAGATAGCTCGAGGTGCGTGCAAATGCCACGGGATACGTCGCATCGATCTTCCCCGCCAACGTGGAGACGTTGAGTGACTTGCCATTCTTGGAAGCCGCGCGTTGGAAGACGCCAAGGATATGCTTTACATCTTCGACCGTCGTGGTTTCATCCAGAGAAATGCCAATGGCATGATTCTCGAAATATCGGAAGTTCAGTTGTGCCGCGAGTGCTTCGCGACGAATCGCTCCGAACGTTGCTTCATTATTGATTTCGATTGAAAGCGTATCGAAGTATTGCGATCCGTTCCGCGTAAGACCGATCTCTTTCAAACCATCCGCGAGCAACGTCGTCATGGCGTGCACTCGCTCGGCAATAGCCCGGAGGCCCTTCGGTCCATGATAGACGGCGTACATCGCCGCCATATTTGCCAGCAGCGCCTGGGCCGTGCAAATGTTGCTGGTCGCTTTATCGCGGCGGATGTGTTGCTCGCGCGTTTGAAGCGCCATCCGATAGGCTGGATTGCCCTGCGCATCGATGGAAAGACCAATGATCCGACCCGGCATCGACCGCTTGAATTCATCGCGCGTCGCGAAGAAGCCGGCGTGCGGACCACCATAGCCCATCGGCACGCCGAAACGCTGTGCAGAGCCAACTGCCACGTCCGCTCCGAACTCGCCCGGCGGTGTGAGCAGACAAAGACTGAGCAGATCGCATGCAACTGTTACCAACGCACCATGGTGATGCGCTGCTTCGCAGAATGCGCGGTAATCGCGGACTTCCCCATCGCTGGCTGGATACTGGAGGACGGCACCGAAGATGCCATCATGCCACTCAAGCATATTGTAATCGCCGACCAATACTTCAATACCGAGCGCGTCGGCGCGCGTTTGAAGGACATCGAGCGATTGCGGAAAGATATTTTGATCGGCAAAGATGATCTTTGCGTCGCTCGATCCTTTTTGGTGAACCGCATGCATCAAGTGCATCGCCTCGGCGACAGCCGTGCCTTCATCCAACAGCGAAGCGTTCGCAATTTCAAGCCCCGTGAGATCGACAATCATCGTCTGAAAATTCAGCAATGACTCCAGCCGGCCTTGTGCGATTTCGGCCTGATACGGCGTGTATTGCGTGTACCAACCTGGATTCTCGAGCACATTTCGAAGGATCACAGGAGGCGTGACCGTATTGTAATAGCCCATACCGATATAGGACTTAAGAATCTTATTCTTCGCTGCGAGTCCGGAAGCATGTACAAGAAACTCCGACTCGGTCATCGCCGGCTTGAGATCCATCGGCTTGGAGAGCCGGATGGATTTCGGCACGGTCTGATCGATTAATTCATCGAGCGATTCCGCTCCAACGGTCTCAAGCATCCGCTCGAGATCATGCTGATCGGGACCAATGTGACGGTTCTCAAAACGCTCGAAGTTGGTTAGAACAGGATTCATGTTCGGTGCTGTGTGCTAAGTGCTGAGTTCCATGGGATGAGGAAGTCCCAAATTCGGCTCCCTTTACGTAAAAGAGGGGCAAAAAGTTTTGGCAGGAATACTATTCTAAAATCGCACACTCATCGCAAGGCCTGCACCACCAGATTGGTAGGTCGGCATGAGTGTGGTCTCATCGAGCAGTTTGTCGATCGTGCTCTGGCCGACGTCCTTCTTTTTCGAATTGTCGATGACCGAAACATCTTTGCTTGGGTCCGGCGAAATGAGATTTCCGAAACCGATGCCAAGCGCGATGGCAAGCGGATAATCGCTCCACCAGTGGATGCTCTGCGCCACAAGCCCAACGGCCAGCCCTGCGCATGCAGCATATCCCACTGGCCTGATCCAGGACTGTTCGGGATAATTATTCGCAATTACGGTGAGCGTCGCGAGCGCCGTTGTCAGATGACCTGATGGAAATGCATCATAAAAGGAGGTATGATGTAGGTAATCGATTTGATTCGGAAAAAACTGCCACTTGCCTGTGGGATTCGTCGAAATATCGATGGGGCTTTCGCGGCCCGTGGTGTGCTTAAGTAGTTGCACGACTGCACCCGAAGCCAGAATCACTTCGCAGACCTGCTCGGCGGTTCGCATCGCGCGGGCATCGCCGGCGATCAAACCATAACCCGCGAACGCTCCAGCAAGACCGAA
Source organism: Bacteroidota bacterium (assembly GCA_030706745.1). NCBI lineage: Bacteria > Pseudomonadati > Bacteroidota > Bacteroidota bacterium. The sequence goes on along the minus strand of JAUZNX010000008.1, from coordinate 15,094 downwards.
CTGGAATTTACCGTCACCCATATCGACAAAGAGATCCGAGGCAGACTGAAACGTCTTGTTGCGCTCATACTCCTTCTTGAACGGCGTCCAAAGTTGATTGTCATAGATGACCATCGCCGCCGTGGAAACCGCAATGAGGCTGATCTGCGGCCAGTATTTCAGTTTGACGTTCTGGACAGCCCAGTCCCGCTCATCCGAAGGCAGGTTGGTAATAATCTCGTAGATATGCGGCGCTTCGCGGCGGTCGGTGCCAGTCGAGGGCGCGGGTAGTGATGGTTGTGTTGCGACCGTGGAGGCTGAATCCAACCGCGTCGAATCCCCGCCGCCATGGGCAAACGCGGAACCGGAAACTACAAAGAGCGAGATAAAAAAGGCTGAAATGAGTTGCACGAAGACCTAAACAATCTGTGAAGCGGCTTTGCTCCGCTCGGCGGCAGAACGAGCACTCAAAACTGAAGTTCGAGCGGCTTACTTTCTTCCCAATAATCGTAACTCACCTGCTGGAACGGCGCGGGCGCGGAAAGCTGACCGACGAAATGGCGCAGGAGTTGGACGAAACCATCGCCGTATCCATCCTCTATGAAGACATATCGGCCATTATCCGGCTCGGAGTTCTCCTGCTCGACATGTTCATTGCTATTGCGATCTTGCATGAAGACCCACAGCTCGGTCCCACCAGCGGGAGAATAGACCATCGTATCGTTAATATGGCTAGAAATAAATACCTTGGCTCGACTCTCCGGTGCTGTGATCCGAAATGGAATGACGGGTATCGAAAAAGATGCCGTGAGGGTATCTTTGCCTCTCAGGCGCCGGAAAGTAATGAGGTAGATGCCGGAGTCAACGATTTGGTAAATATCGCCTCCCCAATAGTGTAACGTGTCGGCATAGTAACGCAGACCGTAACTTCCGGTGTTGGTCGTATAGGTCAGAGTATCCCCGACCTGATGCGACATTGGATGACCCGCCGAGTCAATGTTGATCTGGACCCAGAGCCCATATGCCGGACTTGTCGTGTGAAATCGGACGCTCATCGCGGAGAAGTAGGTGCTTCCAGCCCCATTTCCGGAGCCATTGGAGCCGCTGGAATTCGGTGAAGAACTGCTGCTGCAACCGGCGCCTTGCAGCACGCCAATGGTTAGCATTAAAGCGAGGAATATCCTGGATGGAACAGAACGAGATGGGCTCATCGGGATCGAAGATTGCGTAAAAGTGGCACGGCATGAGCGCAGTATCTAGCGATTTTGTTCCGACGCTATTTCGCTGGTGTGTAACACACGAGCGCATCAGCGCAGGCAAGCCTCCCATTTGCGCCCAAGACGAATCCCCGGTCTAGCATTGTTGCATCCGCCGCGCTGAGAAGCACAACCGGCCGCGGACCTCGCATGTCCTTGCAGAGATAGGAAGTTACACAATATGCCGAGTCGATTTGCACACCGGCCGCGCAGAGAGCGGGAAGCAGCGAATCCATGCTCACAAGCTGCGTAAAATATGTGTAACTCCGTGCAGAATCCAGCTGTGCATCCGAGAACGGTTTGTTCATGTGATTGTGGATTGTATCCGCGACGAAGCGGCAGGTCGGCGCAGGATCGCCGGGACCAACACTCCGGCACGCCGTGATCGCACAACAAAGCAAACAGCACATAACAACATTTTTCATAGTAAGCCTCTAGCACAAGAACACTTGAGAGGACCCGAAGTTACAATCCTCCACGGGCTCGATTTCTTATCCCTCACGATCACATGATCGTTGCGACTCGCGACGGGTATGCATTTGTAGCTCGGACGCAATCCAACGATGGTGACGAGAGCGGCTATCGTCTACTTCTGTATGGGGGCACAGAGAAGAGCATGGAGGTGCTTGATTATATTTCCCATCTTTATTCATAATTCATCGAAACAATGCGATGCCGGAGGTATCGAACCTCGTTATACTAGGTGGAAGGGGGTCTCTTCGAAATATGAAATATGAAGTATGAAATATGAATTTGGGTGCCGGCGCTTTGCCCATTGACAATTAATTGGCTGGGGGAATGTGTTCATTAAATGACTACTCAAAGGAGAGAAATCCTTCATGAATAGGATCCGAGCATAGGGCGAATACGGCTCAGAAGCGGCACTGATTATGAATATGAAATTCAAAAAACAAAATCTTCTTTCTAATGGACCTGCCCCTCCCCGTCGAGGCATGGAATTCCAGTAACCATAAGCCATGACTCCCGACCCAGCTAAGATACCGGTAACAATCCACACGGACCACACCGCGCTGGCCCGAGCCGTGGCCGAGCGCATCGCCGCAATCGTCCGGGCAAAGCCGGACGCCGTGCTTGGCCTTCCGACCGGTTCGACACCGAAAGGCATCTACCGCGAACTCATCGCGCTTCACAACGCCGGACTGGACCTTTCGCGAGTCCGCACATTCAATCTGGATGAGTACTTCCCTATCGCGCCCGATGCATTGCAGAGCTACCATCGGTTCATGCAGCAAAATTTTTTCCGTCATGTGAATATCGCCCCGGAGAATATTCATATCCCACGCGGCGATTTGGCGCGTGAGGACGTCGCTGGTTACTGCGCGGAGTACGATCGAACGATCGCGGAATACGGTGGTCTGGATTTCGTGCTCCTCGGCATTGGCCGTTCGGGACATATTGGTTTCAACGAACCGGGCACGCCCGAGACGTCGCGGACCCGGCTCATACTGATCCATCCCTTTACGCGTCGTGATGCCGCGGCAGATTTCTTCGGCGAGAATAATGTGCCCCGTGAAGCGATCACGATGGGCATTGCGACGATTCTCTCATCACGGGAGATAATCCTGGCCGCCTTGGGTGAGAATAAGTCTGGGATTGTCTGCCGCGCGGTCGAAGGTCCACGGACAACAGAGTTGCCAGCATCGCTTTTGCAGAGCCATCCGCACGCGGCGTTTCATCTCGACCGCGATGCCGCCGCCGATTTGACACGCGTGAAGACACCATGGCTCGTCCAGCAGTACTTCGAGTTCACGCAGCAGTCCGAAGTGCTTCGCGCGATTATCTGGCTGGCGGAGAAGCTTGACAAACCGATCGTCGAGCTTTCGAGTGATGACTATATTGGGCATGGACTTGCCTCCCTTGTGATGGAGGAGACCGCGGATGCGCTCAATCGGAAATCTGCCAACACGCTTGCCAAAAAGGTCCACGACCGGGACCATCTGCCGAAGGGCGAACGGATCATCGTCTTTAGTCCGCATCCGGATGACGATGTAATCTCAGCGGGTGGCATGTTCCGCAAGCTCGTCGAGAACGGCAATGACGTGTTCGTCGCATATCAGACGAGCGGCAACATTGCGGTCTTCGATCATGATGTCTTGCGCTATCTCGATTTTATTGGGAAGTATTTGGATGCGATGCAGATCGACTCCGCCGCGCACGAAGCAACGCGCCAAAAGATCGAGCACTTCCTCGAGACCAAAGCCCCGGGCGAAGTCGATCTTCCCGAAGTAGCATACGTCAAGCAATTCATCCGCGAAGCTGAAGCTGTCAGCGCCGCGATGCATGTTGGGCTCGAGCGCGAGCATTGCATCTTTATGAATCTTCCGTTTTACCAGACCGGCGCAATTGAAAAAGCGCCGCCCGGAGAAGCCGACGTTGAACAAACGGTGAAGCTTTTGATGACGATGAAGCCGACCCGAATCCTCGCCGCTGGCGATTTGTCCGATCCCCATGGGACGCACCGTGTATGCCTGTGGATTATCCAGGAGGCATTGAAGCGGATTCCGAACAAGCCAATCGTTTGGCTTTATCGGGGCGCCTGGCAAGAGTGGCCACTGGATGAGGCCGATGTGCTCGTGCCCATGAGCGAGAACGAACTGGCGCTGAAGCTCGAAGCGATCTTCAAGCATCAATCGCAAAAAGATCGAGCTATGTTTCCGGGTCCGGACGAACGAGAATTCTGGCAGCGGGTCCACGACCGAAACACTGCGACAGCGCGACGATTCTATCGTTTGGGGCTGCCATATTATCATGCGATGGAGGCATATGTAGAGTCGAACCGCTAAGACCAAATTCTGGATTTTGCAGGATGCGAAACTTTATGTATTATATTTACACTATCCAATATGTCCGCCTCCCGGGAGTCGCGATTTTTCATAAAAAATTATCTCAAAAGGCTTGCATTTGGGTTTGGAATTGATTAATTTAGAAGAAACCGACCAGCAAAACGCAATTAGGCGAAACCAAGCCGAAACGGGAGGCTGTTAGGAGAGCATGCTGCAATGAGTGAACCTTAACCGGACATTCATGGTATTGACAACTGAATTTGAGCCAACGCCGTGGGCACATTCGTGTGCCGGCGGTTTGAAGCTGCCAACGAGTTGCCCCAACTGACCATTGGGGCATATTGAACGAGAGGGGCGCTTCGGAGGTCTCGTAGTGTTTCACAAAAGGGAGGACCAAGTTCTCTCACCACATACGATGACGCCGAAGCGCTTTTTTTTTATGGCAACTAAAATTGTTGGCCCAAATGAGACGAACGAGATTTCGCTGAACTAAGCGGCAGCGGAGCAAGTTATACGGCGCGCTTATCCTGAATCCCGATTGGTTTAAGACTCAGGATTGAGCAATTACTTCGGGGCGTGGCTCAGCCTGGTAGAGCACCTGGTTCGGGACCAGGGGGTCGGAGGTTCGAATCCTCTCGCCCCGACACTAGATAATGATGAAGGAGGAATTACGAGTAATGCGATTCGTAATCTCCTAATTCATCATGCACCATTCATCATTGCCATTTGATGGACAAAGTCAAGCTGGCTCTCGCCGGGTGTGGTAACGTTGCTCAGGTCGTGCATTTGCCGATCCTGCAAAAGATGACCGACGTGGAAATCATGGCTGTCGTCGATCCCGATCGTCGCAAGGCGAAGGCTATCGCGGAGCGCTTTGGAATCGCGGCCTCATTTACGAGTCTCAGCGATCTCCTTTCCTCTCCCCTTGCCGCTGAAATTCACGCCATTGACATTTGTACCCCGACCGACACCCATCGTCCATTAGCAATTGAAGCGATCCAGGCGGGCAAAGACGTATTGATCGAAAAGCCCATCGCTCGTACGGCCAAGGAAGCTCGCGACATAGTCGAATGTGCCCGTAAGTACGATCGTAAAGTCATGGTCGGGATGAACTCCCGCTTCCGTCCCGACGTGATTATGCTCAAAACCTTCATCGAGAAGAACGAGCTTGGAAAGATCTTTTACATTAAGAGCGGCTGGCTAAAGCAGCAATCGGGCGTTCAGGCGTGGCAGCAACAGCAGGCAAAATCTGGCGGCGGCGTGATCCTCGACTTGGGGATAGTCATGCTCGATATGGCGCTTTGGGTACTGAACTACCCTTCAGTCCTCACTGTCTCCGCCGAGACCTATAAGCAATACACGAAGAATGTCGAGGATTCGGCGGCTCTCTTCGCGCGCCTCGAGGGCGGTATTACCTTCACGACGGAAGTAAGCTGGACGTTCCAGCGAGAAGGCGATTTCTTTTACTGCAATGTCTTTGGCGATGACGGTGCTGCCTTCATCAATCCACTCAAGGTAATGAAGCGGGTTCACGGGAGTTCGATCAATCTGACACCCGCGAAGGCCCAAACGCCAGTAAGCCTGTACAAGAAGTCCTACGAAAATGAGCTTAGGCATTTCATCAACTCCGTCAAGGGTATTGTGCCCCTTGTCTCAACGGCGGAAGAAGCTTCGCGCCGCATGACGGTGGTTGAAGCGATCTACCAATCGGCTGCCAAACGCAAGGAAATCGCGCTCAAAAAAAGCTAGAGCTACCGCGATTCCAGCCTCGCGCGGTCGATTCCGGTCGTGTCGCCGACGATGAACCAATTGAAATTTCGCAAATACTTCTGAGCGACATGAGCCAGTTGTTCTGGTGTCACATGGGAGAGCTTCTCGTAAGAGAAGAATGCGTCGCGCCAATCGCCGGTCAGGAGTTTGGCTTGACCGAGTAGAACAGCCTGATTCGCTGTTGTTTCAGCTTTAAGATAATTGCGTGTAGCCCATCCTGCTACCCCCTCTCGGATTGCCGACTCACGAATTAGATTGTTCTGGAAAAAATCCACATCGCTATATATGATCTTGACAGCACTATCGACGAATGGCGTCTGAAGTTCGATCATTCCGATGGAGCTCCGCTGCTGCTTGTCGTCTACATTCGGCGCGTAGGCGAGGTTATGCTGGACGCGAATATGATTGAAGACGAATCCTCCAAAGAAATTGCGTAACCGAAGATACGGATAATAATCCGAATCCCCTTCGGTTGGTACATGAAAATAGGCAAGCACATAATTGGTCGGAAGTTTCCGATTAAAGGAGAAAAGATAGGCTCCGGGTCGCGATGCCCGAGCGGGCGGATCGAGCGGAGCAAGTGCCTGCGCTGCAGTATATGTACCTTCCGGAAGTTTACCCAAAGTGGAATGGACTTTCTCTGTAAGTTCTTCCCGCGAAATGTTGCCAACTACAGAGAGAAGGAAGCGTGATTTCACCATGATCGACTTGAAATGGCGCTCAATTAACGGTAGAGTCACCTGATTGACATCATCAACAGTGGGTACGCGACCATACGGGTGACCCGCAAAATAAATCGAATCGGCTTCATGGCGGGAGTATGAATCGGGATCGCTAGAGACCGAACTCAAACCCAATAGCGTCGCATGCATGAAGTTCTCAAATTCGGTTGCATCGAATGCGGGCCGGGTTGCAACATCCGTGAAATATTTCCAGGATGTATCAAAATTCTCGCGAGTACACGTCAGACTGAGAGCGGAATAGTCATTGCCGGCTGCCCCGGAAATGAATGTCTGCATTTGAGTCATTCGTCGTCGAAAATACGACTTTGAAGTTCGTTCGCTGCCACTTGCTGTGGCGATAGCCACGGCAAAGGATTCTGTCATGATTGGCTCACTTGCGGGCGATAGGACTGAGCCGCCCCGAACAAAGAGGATTGCACTGACAACGGGTACCGATACAGACTGCCGCATCAGAATGTGGATGCCATCTACGTCAAATTCCTGCACATCGTTGACGATGTTCGAACTGTTTGCAAGCGATGATGAGGATGAGGAATGGGATGCCGCGCATGATGCTATGGCGATGGTCGCCAGGAATACGTAGCAGTATCGGAGTAAATTCTTCATCGTTGACCGATTCCGATTCCAGTTTCGCAATTCGAAAGTTCCTCTTCTCATGGCTGCTTCATATTAGGGAATACGAGCTTTCCCAGGGTCGGGCCGATCTTTTCAAAGCCTTCTTTATTCATAGCGACTCCCAGCACAAACGGCTTCCCTTTTATGTAGCGATGAATGTAATCGGCTATATCCTTCCGAGTAACCTTACTCAGGTCATCGAGATAATGTCCGTAATAATCGAGACCGGCAGCGGCCCACCAGAATGCCAGATCATGCGTGAATTCGCTCAGTTGCTCGCTTCGATACAAGGTCTGCGTTCGCAGCACATTTTTTGCGGTTTCCAGTTCTTCGTCAGTAAAATAATTGGTGTCGTCGAACATATCAACCTGCCGCCAGAATGTTTTCATCGCTTCCTCCAGCCGATCTGGAGTCGTAACAATGTCTGGCCGAATCGGGCCAATGTAGCGCTGGGTAAAATACCAGAAGTTGACACTCTGCGCGAGTCCACTTTCTTCAAGCGATTTCGTAAATGGATGCTCGGGCTGCTTGATGATCTCGCTAAATACATCGCCAACATAGGTCCCCTTGTCATCGAGTCCGATGGAGGGCCCATGCCAGCGGACAAACACAACTGCGCGCGGCTCATCAATTGTATCAAGCACAAGAACCGGCCCCTTGAGAGGTGGTGCACGAACTGGTGGATTAGCAATAAACGGATCCGGACCACTTTGCCAGCGGTCGAAGTATTTCGGCACTAGTTTGCGAATCTGCTCGGTATTCACATCGCCAGAAACGATGAGTAATGAGTTGTTCGGAATATAATACCGGTTCTTAATCGTCAGCATCTTTTCCCGAGTAGCCGACTTGATCGTTGGCCGCTCGCCGAGGGGCTCCTTTCTCGAGAGATACCCGTCCCAGAGAGCAGAATCCACCTTGCGTCCAAACTTGAAGAGCGGCAAGGCCTCATTGCGGTCAAACTCACCTAGCACGATCTCCTGCTGTTTGTGCAGTTCATCAGGCTTGAAAAGTGGAGAGGTGATCGCCGTTGCCATGAAGTCGAGCCCAGGCTCAAGATTTTGTTTCGGCAGTGTGAAATAATACTCTACGAGTTCTTCTTCGGTCCTTCCATTATATACGATTCCAAGATCATCCACCCGACCGAGGAAGTCATCCTCTGTTGTGTCACGCGCGTTCGAGGTAAAGAACATGTGCTCGTACAGATGCGAGAGCCCATTGTATTCTGGTGGCTCTGTAAACGAGCCGTTCTTGACGCTGATTTCGATTGTCACGATGGGCGTCAGGTGGTTCTCTACAACCAGGACCTCTAGGCCATTACTGAGTTTGAACCTCGTCCAGGGTGGAAGCTGGGCATAGGTCACGCCCGGAATTATGGAAATGGCAACCCAAAAGATTGCGATACGAAGAAAGAACTTCATTCTGAAATAATTACGACGGAAGTGCGTGGTGAGTCGCAAAGCAAGCATTTAATGGCTTTCTACGCGTGAAAAGTTCACCAACCTCGTAAGCACTTCATTCTCGAGCTTGGTTGCATCACTGCCGGGAGCCGTAAAATTGTTCAGCAGGATCGAGAATGCTATTGGCTCACCATCGCGTGTAGTAAGGTAACCTGAAATCGAGCGAACACCTGTCATCGAACCGGTCTTTGCGTGAACATTACCTGCGGCAGGCGTGCCTTTTAATTGGTTCTTGAGGGTACCATCGACGCCCATAATTGGCAACGAGTTGTAAAATGGCTCCTTTAGTTTCGGATCTTTCCACACCACCATGAGAAGTTTTATTATTGCATCTGTCGTCACAAAATCCATCCGCGAGAGACCCGATCCATCTGTGAATTGAAGGTTCATCGTATCGATGCCAATGGATGCCAAATATTTCCGCATGACCTCAATGCCTCGCATCCAGCTTCCTTCACCACCCTTAACCTTGGCGACGGTGCGGAAGAGGCACTCGGCGTAGAGGTTGTCGGATTCTTTGTTCATGTGCTGAATGATGCTGGTAAGTGGAGGACTCTGATGAGTCGCTAAGACTTTTTGGTGGATCGCACGTTGATGGAAACCTCTGTAATTCGGACACATTCCCATTAACAATTTTACCGCGTACGTTTCGGGATTATCGATCGATGTTTCTTCATCTATCTCGGTGTCGCCGAGAGGAATGCTTCCCGTCACGACAATTGTATCAGTCCCGATCTTGCGCCCAGCATCAATAGTCACCGTCGATGAAGGCGAACCAGTCGTCGCTTTGTTTAGGATGACTCCATAAGGGTATGGGGTTCGCTTCCAACTTACGATTGCAGCACTGCCTAAGCTAAGGCCCGGAAAGATGGCAAGTGTAACCTTATTTTCATTGGCAATCAACGCTGAGACAGGGGTTGCATAGTAATATGGCAAATCATCAATTTGCCAACCTGTCGGATAGTACTCGGGTGTAAAGAAGGAATTGTCTGCAATAAATGAACCTGTCATTTGATAGATTTCATGTGCATTGAGAGTATCGTCCCAACTATCTTCCGTGTCGATCGGAGAGAGAGATGTTGGGTCGCCCACGCCTCGAAAAATCAGATCGCCATATAGCGTATGCCTCTTGATCTTTCCATTCGTCAGCATCTCGGTCTTATATCGATACTCCGGACCCAGCAGCGCCAGTGCTTCGGCTGCGGTGAAGAGTTTCATGTTCGAAGCCGGCAAGAGGCTCTTCGTATCGTTCAGCCTGTAAAGAAAGTCGCCGGACTTGAGCGATTGAATAGAAACGCCGAATGTCGCATTTGAGAAGCGTGAAGTGTGAAACAGACTGTCTAATTCACGAACCAGCTGATCGGTCGCAGTCTGGGCACTCAACTCCGTTGACAAAAGCAGCGATGAAATCAAACCAAGGGCTCTGAGGACACGATTAATGCGCCCGTACCCTGAGTTCAAAGACGCAGCTACGAAATCCCGAACCGGAATCAATCGCTTCATTGTTGCGAAATAAATATCATTTCTTGTCTAGATTCCTATGCCTAACGAACTATCACCAGCACCCATCGCGGTATCGAACTCTGCCGAGCAGGACTTTTTCCCGATCCGCGCGATCGATCACTTGGAGTTTGTCGTCGGTAATGCCAAACAATCGGCGTACTATTATCGCTCGGCTTTTGGTTTTAAGCTGACCGCATATGCTGGCCTTGAGACAGGCGTTCGCGATCGTGCCAGCTATGTCCTCGAACAAGGTAAAATCCGTTTTGTTCTGACGACGCCATTATTGCCGGAGCATCCGTACCAGGACCACCTTGCAATGCATGGTGATGGCGTGCGCGATATTTCACTGGAAGTTGATGATGTTGAGCGCGCATACAGTGAAACGACCAAGCGTGGCGCCGTTGGCATTCAGGAGCCGCGGGAGGTATCAGATGAAAATGGTACGTACAGGACTGCTGCGATCAAAACATACGGGGATACCCTCCACAGCTTCGTCGATCGCAAGAATTATCGTGGTTTTGCACCGGGATACCGGGCAATTGCCTCGGAGGATACCATCGCTCGACCAACCGGGCTTGCGGCCGTCGATCACGTCGTTGGGAATGTCGGCTGGAATCAAATGAACGATTGGGTTAAGTGGTATGAGGATGTAATGGGGTTCCATCTTTTCGTTTCGTTCGATGATAAAGATATTTCCACGGAATACTCTGCGCTGATGTCCAAGGTCGTTGCCTCGGGCTCCGAAAAGATCAAATTTCCAATTAATGAGCCTGCGACCGGTCGAAAGAAATCGCAGATTGAGGAATACGTCGAGTGGTATCGCGGACCCGGCGTGCAGCATATTGCCCTCGCGACAGGAAATATCATTGAAGCGGTTTCGAAATTGTCCGCGCAAGGGGTTGATTTTCTTCGCGTCCCAAGTAGCTATTATCGAGAGCTGCAAGACCGCGTTGGTAAAATCAATGAGCCGGTTGAACAGCTTGAAGCACTCGGTATCCTTGTCGATCGGGATGACGATGGCTACATGCTGCAAATCTTTACCAAGCCCGCTCAAGACCGTCCGACGGTCTTCTTCGAGATCATTCAGCGGCGAGGTGCGCGGTCATTTGGCAAAGGCAATTTCAAGGCACTGTTCGAATCCATCGAACGAGAGCAGGAATTGCGAGGTAATCTTTGAGGATGACGGCAAAGCAGCAAATCATTGCGATGATCGAGACGCTTCCCGAAGACTGGAGTGTCGAGGATATCGAGTTCTATGTATATATGCGCAAACGCATCCAGCATTCCGTGAATGACTTGCGCGAGCGTCACATGGTCTCGCATCCAGAATTACAGCGCCAGATCTTAGCATGGAAAATGCGGCTGCTCGGGACAAAATAGACTGCCCCGAGCGCGCATTGGTGGATGTCCGCGCGCTTCCTTCTCTCGAACTGTTGTATGAGTGCTTTGGCATCCTTAGCCTTGCCAAATTTAAGCTGGAATGTATTCCGAATGAAGATCATGATCCTAAGAGGGTTTGAGAAGACTACTAATGTCCGCACAAATATACTCATTTTGAGCCTGAATGTCAATTCGACAAATTTTTCATCCCATCTCGTGAACTCTTGTTAACCTGATTGCTGTACTCAACAGTGAGTTGATTGCTGGAAGCAATACTTCTGGCACTTTTTAGCAATGTTCCAAACGCCGAGGTCTGCCTGAGTTGCTGGTCCCGGATGGACACAAAGCGCAAAGCGCGCCATCCGCTGCCGGGGGGCACAGCAAAAACACCGTCATTACGTGGCACCACCCTTGCAAGAGCAAGGGTGTAGTGTATCTATACATTTCAAAATGTCAAACCAATTCCTCCGCCTCTTCGCGTAGTGCGACCGGATCAACTTGCGCATTCGCCGCTGTCGGAGCAACGAATCGCTCGATGTGCTGCCGTAGTGTCGCAAGGTCGAGGAAATGCTTCCCGACGGCATTGCGCAGCTCGCGAGCTACTGTGTCTTGCGTCGATGCAACAATGACGCGCTTGCCATAACTGCGTAGCAGCTCGACCGCACGTTCGAAATCACCATCGCCAGTCACTAATACCGCAGTGTCATACTGCGAACTAGTGGTGAATAGATCGATCGCAAGCTCAAGATCGAGATTCGCTTTGCGGGTCAACTCTCCCGAAGCCTCGTCTCGAAAATACTTAATGGACTTAACGCGCACGGTATACCCGGCGTGATTCAGATAACCATAGAACCGCTGCTCGCGAGCATCCGGAGGCATCTTTTGCGAGGCATACCAGAAGGCATCGCCGATCGTCGAGCCTTGTGTGAAGTAATCGAGCAACTTCCGCGGATCGAAAAACCAACCAAGCGAACGCTGGGCATAATAGGCATTCTCACCATCGACAAACAAAGAAATACGATTGCGCTCGTGGCCGTTGGTAAAGGGATTTTGGACTTCCATAATAGTATCGAAATATTTATTTGACGGTATGTTAAGAGCTATTCTCGATTCTCAAATATTATAATACTTGGTCATACAACGAAAAATGACAATCTCATAAATCCCGCAATTCCTGCAAAATCATCAGCCGATCGAACATGATCAGACTAACCGCTTCCCTGTATCACGATCGAACAGATGCAGCGCGGCTGCCGGAAACCCGAGCGTGATCGCGTCGCCCAGCTTTAGCCGCTCCAGTGATTCTCGTTGCGATTGACTTGCACTTGCGACCAGCGTGCCGCCGGCAGCTCCGGGCCAGTCAATGTAGTAATGCGTAACACTTCCAATTGGCTCGATCAAGATCAGCTTGCCAGTGGCAGTTGCTGTGTCCGATCCTTCCATACTCTCGATTATTGTCTGTTCCGGACGAATTCCAAGCTGAACATTACGGGACTCCGTTATCTTCGAAAGCGGAATTCGCAGTTTATTTGCACCCTCATGCTCGACAAAAAATGATTGCCCTGCTTCAGTCACGATCCCGCCAGAGATGAGGTTCATCGCCGGCGACCCCAAAAACCGCGCCACGAAGGCCGTGGCAGGACGCTCATATATTTCCGATGGACTTCCGAATTGCTCCAACTCACCCTTATTCATCACGGCGATCTGGTCCCCCATCGTCATCGCCTCAACTTGATCGTGAGTGACATACAGCATCGTCGCACCTAACCGGCGCTGAATGCGCTTCAGCTCAGCGCGCATCTGTGTGCGGAGCGCCGCGTCAAGATTCGATAGTGGCTCATCGAACAAAAATACTTTTGGACGCCGAACAATCGCGCGTCCAACGGCCACGCGCTGCCGCTCGCCGCCGGAGAGCACCTTTGGCTTCTTATTCAAGTGCCGATCGATGCCGAGCAATTTCGCGGCTTCTTCGACTTGACGCTTGATCTCCGGCTTCGCCACCTTCCGCATCTTGAGTGGGAAGGCCATGTTTTCGAAGACCGTCATGTGCGGATAGAGCGCATAATTCTGGAAGACCATCGCAACGTCGCGGTCTTTCGGTTCGCGGTCGTTCATCCGCGCGCCATCGATAAAGAGATCGCCACTCGTGATCTCCTCTAATCCAGCGACCATCCGGAGTGTCGTCGTTTTGCCGCAACCCGATGGACCGACAAGCACGACGAACTCGCCATCACGCGCCGTAAACGTCACGCCGCGAACGGCATGCGCGTCGTTATCGTACCGCTTCTCCAGGTTCTTGAGTTGGACTTCTGCCATAATTTATTTCGCGTTTCCAACAGTCATGCCTTCGGAACAGGTTCAACTGCGAGATCGGAGTCTCAATGGGTGTCATTGCGCGCAGGCCGAAGGCCGACGGCGCGGTCCCGCGTGCGAAGTCCGATTGACTTCGTGCGCGGGATTGCTTCTTCGCGCTCCGCGCTCATCGCAATGACGTCGATTTCCTGCCCCTCTTCAGAAATATTTTGATCATCACAGAAGCCCGGCGCGAGCATTTGTGCTTCATGAATAGTGGCCCGTTCTGGCTGGTTTCGAGGTTTCCGACTGCGGATCAGGTGTTCGAACGGGTCCGCAAGTCGCACAACCGAGGCCGCCTGACCGCTGATAAGTCCTAGCGATCCCCGACCCGGCAATCCCGATTCCAAATCGCTTCGCATCTCATGCGAGAATAGGATTACCGTCAGTGAGAGCGACTCCTGCAACTCGAGTATCTCGCGTGCCATCCGCCACTTGCCATTCCGGTTCAGCGGCGCATACTCGAACGAGTTGATGATGACGACAGGATTCTCTTCTACTGTTTCCCTCTCCCCTTGTGGGGAGAGGACAGGGTGATGGGTTTCCTCGCAGCGGAGCGCGCGCTGAGGGGTGTTGATCGCTGACGAAAGCTTCTCCGCATCCCACTGACCCAATGGTACATCGAACAGATGCAAGTTTGGCAGAACGGGTTGTGGTAGCAAGGCCAGTGCCGCAGCTTTCGCGGCATCCAATGCAGCTCTTGCCGATGCGCGCTCGGCATCACGCTTCGCGAGGAATTCCTCCTCGACTCGCTTCGACTCTTCCTTGTTCAGCAAAGTCCATGCGCCACCGCTGCTCTGTTCCCACTGCTCCCAGGGACGCTCGGCGCGCGGTCCCGGTGGACGCCAGCCCGGATAAAACGCGTCCTTGTTCGTCAATGGCGCTTCCTCTACTTCCGGCTCTGCGTCCGGTTTCGGACCGGTCGTATAGTCCGGCGCTGGCTCCGGCATCGAAGCATTCGCAAGCGCCTCGCGGAAGGCATCTTTCATCAGCGCGATGCCGGCGTAAGTGTTGACGTACCAGACATCCCGCTGCGGGTTCTCGCGAGCGATGGTGAGCGCCATCTCGGCGCCGATGCGAACGTTGGCGCGAACGTCCCGTGAGAGGATCATCGTAATCGACTCGCTCGGCACGTCGATCTTGCCTTTCAGTCCTTCATAGTGATAGAGCGACCGGACAGGCGGCGGATCGGCCAGCCCAAACAACCGCTCGATCGATAGCTCCCGATGGATTCG